>NZ_JAMYQI010000008.1:0-180000 GCF_040320805.1 Mesorhizobium sp. M0615
GGCGGGGTTTTTGTTTTAAACACCCATGTCCACCGGTGCCACTGGGGCCGCCGCGTCCCGTGCCGGGGTGTAAACTTCTTCCCCCCAGATTAAAAAATGGGGCCGCGGGGGGTTAAACCCGGGGGCGTTTTCTCTACGAGAATTGTGTGTTTCCGCCATCGGCGGCAAACTTCTAGGCTGTGGTCCGGCATCCGCGCCAGACGGCAAGCCGCTGGAGGACATCATGACCGACACGACCTCAAATCCGCAGGCCGATACGGCACGAGCGTCTGAACTCGGCGCGGTCGCCCGGTTCCTGAAAGCGACCGAGCTCGACACGCGCATGCTCGGCATGGTCGGCGCGCTGCTGGTCATCTGGGTCGGCATACATATCCTGTCGGGTGGGCTTTTCCTGACGCCGCGCAATCTTTGGAACCTGTCGGTGCAGACGTCCTCGGTCGCGATCATGGCGACCGGCATGGTACTGGTCATCGTCATGCGCAACATCGACCTTTCGGTGGGCTCCGTCGAAGGCGTGATCGGCATGATCATGGGCGTGGCACAGGCCGAATTCCTGATTCGCGTCATCGGCTTCCAGCTTGGAAACCCCTGGCTCTGGGTCGTCGCGCTTGCCGCCGGCGTGGTGCTTGGTCTGCTGATCGGCGCGTTCCAGGGCTTCATCATCGCCTATATGCAGGTTCCGGCCTTCATCGTGACGCTTGGTGGCCTGCTGGTCTGGCGTGGCATGGCATGGCTCATCACCAGCGGGCGCACGGTCGCGCCACTCGACGCCACCTTCCAGCTGATGGGCGGCGGACCACGCGGCTCGATTGGCGCCGCTGCCAGCTGGATCGTCGGCATCGTCGCCTGCGCGGCGGTCGCCTTCGCGCTGCTCAACGGTCGCTCACAGCGCAAGCGCTTCAGCTTTCCACTGCGCCCCGTCTGGGCCGAGACCTTGCTTGGCGTGGTCACTTGCGCGGCCATCCTCGGCGCCGTGTGGATCGCCAATTCCTATCCATGGCCGATCGGCATCGTGCGCCAGTACGCACAGCAGAACGGCATCACCGTTCCCGAAGGCGGGCTGTTCATCGCGCATGGCATCGCCATACCGGTGCTGATGGCGGTGATTGTCGGCATCATCATGACGTTCATCACCAAGCGCACGCGTTTCGGCCGCTATGTCTTCGCCATCGGGGGCAATCCGGAGGCAGCGGAACTCGCCGGCATCAACACGCGCTGGGTGACCATGAAGGTGTTCATGATCATGGGTGTGCTGGCTGCAATCAGCGCGGCGATCTCGTCGGCCCGTCTCAATGCGTCAACCAATGCGCTGGGCACACTGGACGAGCTTTTGGTGATCGCGGCCGCTGTCATCGGCGGCACGTCGCTCGCGGGCGGCGCCGGAACGGTGATGGGCGCCATGCTCGGCGCGCTACTGATGCAGTCGCTGCAATCCGGCATGGTGCTGCTCGGCATCGACTCGCCGCTGCAGAGCATTGTCGTTGGCGCTGTCCTGGTCATCGCCGTCTGGCTCGACACCGTCTACCGCAAGCGCGTCTAGGGAGGAACGATTATGGAAAAAACTGCTCCCACCGGTACGCCACTGATCGACATGCGCAACATCTCGATCGCGTTCGGTGGCATTCGCGCCGTCGACGATGCGTCCATCGATCTTTTCCCGGGCGAAGTGGTGGCGCTGCTTGGCCACAACGGCGCCGGTAAGTCGACGCTGATCAAGATCCTGTCGGGCGCCTACAAGCGCGATGCCGGCCAGATCTTGGTCAACGGCCAGGAGGCCTCGATCTCCAATCCGCGCGACGCCAAGAAATACGGCATCGAAACGATCTACCAGACGCTTGCGCTGGCCGACAATGTCGACGCTGCCGCCAACCTCTTCCTCGGCCGCGAACTGATGACCGCGTGGGGGACACTCGACGATGTCGCCATGGAGGCCGAGGCGCGCAAGGTGATGGGCCGGCTCAATCCGCGCTTCCAGCGCTTCAAGGAGCCCGTGATCAAGCTATCGGGCGGCCAGCGCCAGTCGGTGGCGATCGCACGCGCCATCCTGTTCAACGCCCGCATCCTGATCATGGACGAACCGACGGCCGCGCTTGGGCCGCAGGAGACGGCGCAGGTCGGCGAACTGGTAAAGCAGCTCAAGGCCGACGGCATCGGCATTTTCCTGATCAGCCACGACATTCACGACGTGTTCGAGCTTGCCGACCGGGTCTGCGTAATGAAGAACGGCCAGGTCGTCGGCACCGCGCTCACCACCGATGTGACGCAGGACGAAGTGCTCGGCATGATCATCCTGGGAAAGTGCCCGCCCGGCGCCATTCCCGGTCCGGGTGCGCTGAAGATCGCGGCCTGAGACCACGCTATCGTCAGCTGTCATGTTCACTGATGCTCGAGATCGATAAGCCGGCTAAATATGCATGACATGCCAGCTGTCATTATGGCTTGGCCGCGCCATTGTCTTGCCGCGGCGACTTGCCCATAAAGGTCCCGAACCGTCCATGGGCCTGCGTTGAAGAAGTTTTTCCCGATCCTTGCCTTCATTGCCGTTGCACTGATCAGCCTGACGATGGCGGGCTTCGCCTATTTCGCGACCCAGGAAGCGGCGCGCATCAAGTTCGAGGCGACGGCCGACGACGCGCTCAACCGCATCGAAAGCCGTATCGATCTGCATCTGTCACTGCTGCGCTCGACGCAGGCGCTGTTCGACGCCCGCAATGGCGAGATTTCAGGTAGCGAATTCAAGGCCTTCTTCAGCGCCCTCGATGTCGATAACAATTTCGCCGGCCTGCGCGGCATCGGCTATCTCAGGCTGGCCAAGACCGGTGACGAAGCGGCGGTCGAGCGCGACATGTTGCGCGACCGCGGCGCCGCCCACACGGTCTATCCGGACACGACACAGCCATGGCGCACGCCCGTCGTGCTGTTCGAGCCGCTCGACCCTGCCAACGAATCCACCATCGGCTACGACATGTTCACCGAGCCGGTGCGGCGCGAGGCGATCGAAAAAGCGATGGCCGATGACGCACAGCACGCAAGCGGTCTGGTCCAGCTCGGCCAGGACACTGGCGCGGCGCAGACCTTTACCGGTTTCCTGGTCTTCGTCAGGCTCAATGTCGAAACCGCGCCGGATGGTATCAATGCGTCCAGATCATCGACATCAGGCCTTCTCTACGCGGCCTTCCGCGCCCGCGACCTGTTCCAGACCGCGCTCAGCCGCACGCCTTTGCTGCCGGTCAACACCGCGGTCTATGACGGCACGGCGGACGCCGACAATCTTCTGTTCCAGTCCGAAACGCCGCCGGCCGCGAGCTTTGGCGACATGCTGTTGGTGACGCGCAAGATCATCGTCGCCGGTCGGCCGTGGACGGTGCTGTTTCGGCCGACAAGTGCATTTTCGCAACCGTCCTCGCGCGCCATTCCGGTCATGCTCGGGCTGTTCGGCCTGCTTCTGGCCGGCGCCATCGCGTTGGTGGCCCGCTACCAGGAGCGCGCCTACGACGCCAAGTCGCTGCTGCATGAAACGACGGAAAAAAGCCTGCTCGAAAAGGATTTGATGCTGCAGGAGATGAAGCATCGGATCAAGAATTCAATCACGCGGGTGCTGGCGATTGCGCGCCAGACGGCAGCGCAAGCAACCGACGTGAAGGAGTTCTCAACTTCCTTCTCGGCCCGCCTCCAGGCAATGGCGGCTTCCCAGGATATGCTGACGCGTTCGCGCTGGCAGAAGGCCGATCTTGGCGACCTGCTGCGCATCGAGCTCGGCCAGGTGTTCGGCAAGGAGCTTCCGGAAGGGATATTGTCAGGGCCTCAGGTGCTTCTCGACGAGAGGACGACGCAGGCGCTTGGCCTGACCTTTCACGAGCTGGCGACGAATGCGCTGAAATATGGCGAGGCCGGCAATTCCGTGGGTGCGCTGAAGGTCGACTGGTCGTTCGAGGGGCGCGGGTCCGAGCGGATGCTGGTTCTGAACTGGCGCGAGGCCGGGCAGAAGGAACTCGAAGCGCCGGCGAAGACCGGCTTCGGCACCAAGCTGATCGACCTCAATGTCACGCAGGAATTGCGCGGCACGATTGCCCGAGATTTTCGCGTCGATGGGCTTACGGTGGAAATCAGGATCCCGCCGCCTCATGCAGGCAAACAAACGGAGACCGGCTGACCGGTCTCCGTCGCGATTGTCTGACGCTTTTGAAGCGGATCAGCAGCGAGCGGTGTAGAGCCGGCCGCGATTGTCGCGATACTGGCAATAGCCGTTGCGCAGGTTGCGCACCAGCAGGCCGGAACCGGCGCCAACGGCTGCGCCGATCAGCGCACCCTTGCCGCCGCCGATCAGTCCGCCGGCCAAAGCACCGACACCGGCGCCGACACCGACATCCTGCTCGGTCGTGCTGCAGCCGCTGACGGCGACCACCGCAACCATGGCAATAATCAATTTCCGCATAGAATCTCTCCTCACTTTTGTCCTCACTTTAGTAAGCTCCAGCCGCTATTTAGCACGAAACAGCAGCCTTTGCCCGCTCGATCTTATTGTTGGCTAAGAGAGTCTTTTTCGCGGCGCGTGGCGTTCGACGCGACCACGACACTGGAAATCTGCAAAGACGCGTCGAGGGTGCCGTCCGGGCGCACGTTCCAGACGATCTGGTCGTAATCATCTTCCAGCGCGGGGTCGACCGTAAGACATTTGGCAACGACGTGCTCGGCCTGACCCTGCACGTCGCCGGCAGCGAATGGACGTTCTGCCGTGCATGCTTCGGCGGTTTCGAAAACACTGACCGGCACCGGCAGTTCACGGCATTCGGTCATGTTGTTCGAACAGCCAATTACCAAAAGCAAAGCGGCGATGTGTTCCACGGCGACACGTCCTCTCGCCATAGGAACGGTCCACAGCCGTCAAAGTTCCTGTGCCGAAAGGGGCGTTAATAATTGGTCGGCTACGAGCTGGACAGCTTCTGAGCCAGGCTGCTTGGGAGCAGCGTGAACCTGAGCATCTGGCTCAGACCAATTGCGACGCGACGATCAGCACAGCAGCGGCGACGAGCGCGACAGCGGCGACGCGAAGCAAGGGATGCCAGGCGTGCTGCAAAGGCGAGGCTGAAGCGTCAGGATCCTGAAAGCCGCTCATCGACACCCGGGCGGCCTGCTCCAGCCTGTTCATATCGGCAACCGTCATGATCATTCCTCCCATACTCGCGTTGCAGGCTGCGGCCGAAACATCGGTTGAATCGGTCAAGATCCAGCAATCTCTGGGAACCACACCATCGGATTTTATGGTGAACAGCCGGTTAAGGAATCCCGCCGCTCATTCGGTTTCGAAATTGCCGTGCGGAACGACGAGGCGATATTCGAGGCGGTCACTGGTGATCTCCAGCGTCGCCGTGCCGTTCAGCGATGCCGGTACGACACGTTCGAGGGCAACGCTGCCGAAGCGTTTCTCGGTGCGCCTGTTATCATTGGCGACAATGGCCTCGACCCAGGTCAGCGACAAAGCCGGCTTGTCTGCGGCCTCTGCGACGTTCGACAGATCGGCGGTTACCTCGACAAAGCCGTCCGGCCGCGCCAGGGCGCCGTAGCTGAATGAATTGACGGCGAGTTCGTGCATTGCCAGTCCAATATGAATGGCCGCGTTGGGATTGAGGTAGGGGTTGACGCCATTGAAGCGCAGGCTCTGCGCGGGATCGGCGCCGTAGCGAACGACCTGGCCGCGGATAAGCTCGCGAAGTGCTGCACCCCGCCAGTTCGACGACGTTACCAGATCCTGGGAGGAAGCCAGTGACTGCAGGCGGCCGCGAAAGCGCTTCAGGAAATCGTCGGGTGTCTCGGAATAGCGGCCGGTCTGGGTGGCAATACTCTGGATGATGGCCAACAGGTTCTTGGAGCGGTGGCTGACTTCGCGCAACAGCGTCTTCAGCGTCTGTTCGCGGCGTTTCTGCTCGGTGGTTTCCACCATCGTGGTGACGACGCCCTGCACGTCGCCGCGATGGCCCCGATCGGCATCGACCCATACCTGGAACCAGCGCATGCCATCACCGGTGGGAACACTCAGTTCAAGGCGTTCCGGATTGCCGGAAGCGATCACATTGCTTTTGGCGGCGGCGATTTGCTCAGCTTGCGCCGGTGGCAACGCGCCGTTGCTGTCGGCTGTGTCGGAAACCCACGGCGCACGCATGTTGCGGGCCCATACAGTCTTCAATTCACGATCCTGATAGAGGACGGAAATGCCGGCATTGTGCAGAGCGTGAAGCAAGGCGCGGCCAAGCTGCATTCCGCTTTCAGCCGGGTGCAGTGCGATCACCTCGTCGCCCTGTCCGCTCTCGCCTCCGCCAATGGAACGCATCAATCACCTGTCCACCTGATCAGGACCGAACGATTCACTTGGACTCAGTTCCTGAGTAGGTCCCCAGAAAAGGTCCGCCGGACGATGTCCCGTTGGAGGACATCGCCCGGCGGTGGCTGGAAACCGTTTGAGGGGTGCGGCTTCCAGTGTTCGTCCGCTCCTACGATGCCCGTCTGAACAGGCCGGCCAGAAGCGAAATGACGAGGAAGGCGAGAAAGATGAAGAACAATATTTGCGCGATACCGGCCGAGGTACCGGCGATGCCGCCGAAACCAAGCGCGCCGGCGATGATCGCCACGACGAGAAATACGAGCGCCCAGTAGAGCATGATCTGTCTCCTTCCGATCCTGGATCAAGAACGTGAGTGATTGCTGTTTGTTCCACCATTTGCCGAAAAAGAAGGTCTTTGGAAGAGGCCCGCACGCGAATTGATTCGCGCGCGTGAGCGCCATACGGCGCGACGGGCAGCCGCCGATCGCCCGGTTAGGCATCGCCAGTGCCGCCAACGCTGCGAGGCGGCGAAAAGTTGGAGATTGAAGGCCCTACTTCACGCGGCGGCCTTGGCCTGCCGGTCGAAGAACAGCGCTTGGCTGATCAGCGCCTTGACCATGTCGGGATTGAACGGCTTGGTGACGAGGAAGGCCGGTTCAGGCCGCTCGCCGGTCAGCAGACGTTCGGGGAAGGCGGTGATGAAGATTACCGGCACCGAAGTCGACGACAGGATTTCGTTGACCGCATCGATACCCGAGCTGCCATCGGCAAGCTGAATGTCGGCCAGCACCATCTTCGGCCTTGTCTTGCCGAACATCGCCACCGCCTCGGTATGGGTGCGCGCGGTTCCGACCACGTGGTGGCCGAGGCTCTCGACCATTTCCTCGATGTCCATGGCGATCAGCGGCTCGTCCTCGATGATCAGCACATCGGTCGCCACCTGGCGAGAGATCTCGTTGCTCGCCTGGGCAAGCAGTTCGGAGAATTCCTTGGCGTCGACATCGAGAATTTCAGCTGCCTCGTCTTCACCGAAGCCTTCGACCGCGACCAGCAGGAAAGCCTGGCGTGGCCGTGGCGCAATGGCGTTCAGATTGGCGGCGGCGCGCTGCTCCCATGCCGATTGCGCCTGCTCCTGCGGAACGCGGATGGCAATGGAGGTGAACAGTTTGGCGAATACCTTGTAGAGCGCGATGCGGTCGCTTGACGCTTGCGGGAAGATGTCGACGTCGGCGATGATGGCTTCGAGCATCGCGGCTACCAGCGCATCGCCACTCTCCTGCGATCCGGATACGGCGCGTGAAAAGCGGCGCAGGAACGGCAGGTGCGGAGCGATGGTTGCGGAAAGGCTCATGGTAGACGTCTCCCTCAGATGACGTGATTGCATAGATTGCAGGTCAAGCTGATTGCAAGCCCCAACACCCAAACGCGGGTTTTGCGAAAAAGTTCCGACACTTGTGGAACGAAACTGCACGGGCGACGTTTGTGGTGCGATGGGCAACCAGACGAGGGGGCCGCTTTACGTTGTGTAATGGGGCGGCTCGGGGCGCTGGATTTAAGGGCGAAATGAAGGACATGAATAAAGAAACGCTGGCTGGCGCCGCTGACAGGCGCCGGGCCAATTCCGGCGACCCGCTCGGGGCGAATTCGGAAATTGGCCGTAAACTCAAACAGTATTATGACGAGCTGGTCTCGGACAATGTGCCGGATCGCTTTGCCCAGTTGCTCAGCCAACTGGAAAAGGCCGAACCCGCACAGAAGAAGGACTGAGGCATGGCAGCTGTCTCACAAGGGTTCAAGACCGACCTGCTCGGCTCGATCCCGAGCCTGCGGGCTTTTGCCGTGTCGCTGACGCAGAATGCCGACAAGGCCGACGATCTGGTGCAGGAGACGCTGGTCAAGGCTTGGGACAAGCATGAGAGCTTTCAGCCCGGCACCAATCTCAAGGCATGGCTGTTCACCATCCTGCGCAACGAGTTCTATTCCCAGATGCGCAAGCGCGGCCGCGAGGTGCAGGACAGCGACGGCATCATGACGGCCAGGCTTGCCGTTCATCCGGCTCAGCACGGCCAGCTTGACCTCAAGGATTTCCGCGGCGCGCTCGAGCAACTCCCCGAGGACCAGCGCGAAGCCATCATCCTCATCGGCGCTTCAGGCTTTTCCTATGAAGAGGCCGCCGAAATCTGCGGCTGTGCGGTCGGAACGATCAAGAGCCGGGTCAGCCGGGCCCGCACGCGGTTGCAGGAGATCCTCAAAATCTCCGGCGAAGACGAATACGGGCCGGACGCGATCTCGTCCCAGGTGACGGGTTCAAACGCTGCCTGACGGCGGAGGCCCCGTTTGCGGGCCTGGGCTCTCTACACATACGCATCGAAGATATCTCAGACTGGCGCGCGGCCGCAGGCCGCCGCCAGAGCCTCGACGAGATCGGTCCCCGAATAGGGCTTGGTGACCAGGCGGATGCCGGGAAAAGACCCTTTGATCTCATCGGGGTCCGAATAGCCGGAGGCAAAGACAAACGGCAGGCCCGATTGGCGCAGCCGCGCGGCGAAATCGAGTGTGGACGTTCCGCCCAGCATGAGGTCCACGATAGCGGCGTCGAACTCGCCAACGACCTTCTGCTCATCGATCTCGGCCAGAGCGCGGGCAATCACTACGTCGTTCGCGCCATGGTCGCGGCAAAGCTGCTCGACATCCATGGCGATCAGGAATTCATCCTCCAAGACAAGAATTCGCAATCCCTCAAGCAATGGCGGCACTTGGCAATCTCTCCTCAATTCTTGCAGCATCGGGTACAGTGACTCCAGTCAACCGCATCGCGGACCTTGGGGGATCGGTCAGGCCTTAATCCGAAAAGTTCGCCCACCGGCTCTACTCCACAAGCGAGCTTCGAATTCGCCTCAGTGGAGTGTAGCGAGTCATGATCGCTATTTGCCATCCTGTCATTTAAAAAAGACATGCCATCGGCAGCGGAACCGCGGCCTTGCAAAGGCGTAGCACTCAGTCTCTGGCAAGAGACTTTCGAAAGAGGGATCGAAATGTCTGGCCAGAATGGTCGTTCGTTTTCCAGCCGTCAGTACCCATGCGAGATCTGCCCGCTTCGGCCATTGCCGGTGTTCCGGGAATTCGAGAAGCAGGAGCTTGCCTATGTCAGCATGTTCAAGAAGGGCGAACTGGCCGTCGACAAGGGCGCCACAGTGCTGGTCGAAGGCAGCCAAAGTGCTCATCTCTACACCGTGCTTTCGGGCTGGGCCTTCCGCTACAAACTATTGTCGGACGGCAGGCGCCAGATCCTGAACTACTCCATGCCCGGCGATCTTATCGGGCTGCAGGGCAGCCTGATGGGCGAAATGCAGCACTCGGTCGAGGCGCTGTCGCCCATGCTGTTGTGCGTCTTCGAGCGTGAAAACCTGCACGAGCTCTACCGCAACCATCCGGGCCTTGCTTACGACATTACCTGGCTGGCGTCGCGCGAGGAGCGCATGCTGGACGAGAACCTGCTCAGCGTCGGTCGGCGCACGGCGGTCGAGCGCACCGCCTATCTCATTGCCTTCATCGCCAGCCGCGCGGCGATAGTCGGGCTCAACGGCAAAGCGCCGGTGCAAATCCCGATTACCCAGCAGCATGTCGCCGATACGCTCGGCCTGTCGCTGGTCCACACCAACAAGACGATCCGCAAGCTCATCGATCGCAAGCTGATCGCCTGGCGCGACGGCGGTTGCGAAGTGATAGACAGGGAGGGGCTGAAGAATCTCGCGCGTTGGGAGGGCCTAAGTGAAGGCCGTCGGCCGCTGATCTGACAGGCAGGCCTCCAACTGGGGCTGGACTCGCACTTGCAAACACCCTTTCATGGATACGGTCTCCGGTTTCGGAACCATGACGTGTGTCGGGCGTTTGAAGCCAAGCAAACGCAAGGAGTTTAGAATGGCAACTGCCGCAGGAAAAACCGCCAACGAAAGTCAGACGAACGCCGACCTCGAAGCCGACATTCGGCAGTTGAAGGCGGATATCGAAAAGTTGACCAAGCAATTGGCCAAGACCGGCGAACATGGTTACGGCACGGCGCGGCGCGCTGCTGCCGAAGGCGTCGACCAGTTGCGCGCCCAGGGTGAAGCCGTCTTCGACAGCCTGCGTGGCAACGCCAAGGATCTTGAGGCCCAGATCACGGCCAATGTGCGCGAGAAGCCGGTTACTTCACTGGCGATCGCGGCCGGCGTCGGCTTCCTGTTTGCGCTTCTTGCCCGGCGCTAGTTTCGACAGAGATGGGCATGCTGGCACCGCTTATCTCGGCCTTGGCCTCGGGTGAAGCCATTGCCGCCATGCGCCGCGCGCGCACGGCGGCAATCGTCTACGGGTTCGCCGCCGTCGCTGCCCTGTGCGGCCTCGGGTTTCTCCTGGGGGCGGCCTACATCTGGGCGGCTGACCGTTATGGCTCGATGGCCGCCTGTCTCGGCTTCGCGGCTGGTTTCCTGGTACTGGCCGGGCTTATCGTGCTCATTCATCAACTTGCGGCTGGAACGCGTGCGCGCCGACGTGCGCGAAGGCGCAATGCCGACCTGAAGGCGCTCGGTATCACCGCGGCGCTTGCCGTGCTGCCGGCCTTGCTCAAGGGGAAAGGCGGGAAGGGCGTCATTCTCGGCCCGATGATCGCGCTCGCGGCCTATGCCATCTACCGTGAGAACATCAAGCCGGACCGGGGCGATCCGGACAGCGAAGCCGACTAAAGCGCGCGCGCTGATACGCTGTTCCCGGGAAAACCGCTTCGCACTTCTGGAATCGCTTTAAGCCGGCAGATCTTCAAGCGGCATCGATATTTCGGCGAACACGCCTTCGCTGCGGAATTCGTGGGTCACTTCGCTCGACAAAACCTTGGCGAGGCTGCGGCGGATCAGGATAGAGCCGAAGCCCTGGCGTTCCGGCGGGTCGACTTTCGGCCCACCGCTTTCGCTCCAGGTCAGCACAAGGCGGCGCGCGCCTTTCTTGCCCGCCGCCTTCCAGTCGACATCGACCTTCCCCGAGCCAACCGACAGCGATCCGTATTGCAGCGCGTTGCTGGCCAGTTCGTGCATGATCAAACCGAGCCCCACCGCCTGGTCGGGCGAAAGCAGCAGATCCGGACCGGCGATCACGATGCGCGGCCGTTCTGCCGAATCGAACGGCTTGACCTCGATCTGCATCAGTTCGCGAATACCGATGCCGCGCCACTCGCGATCCGACAGCAGGTTATGGGCAGCGCCCAGCGCCTGCAGCCTGGCGCCGAAGGCTTCCAGGAATTCGCTTGGGCGGCGAGCGTGGCGAACGGTCTGCGTCGCCAGCGCCTGCACCGTCGCCAGCGTGTTCTTGACCCGATGGTTGAGCTCGCGCAGCAGCAGCCTTTGCCGGTCCTCGCCGAGCTTGCGTTCCGAGATGTCGTAGTTGACGCCAAAGATAAGCGTCGGCTTGCCTTCGCCGTCGCGCTCGATGACGCGGCCGCGGGTGACTATCCAGCGCGGCGGATCGAAGCCTTTGACCCGGTATTCGCCGAAATAGTCGTCGCTGCCGGTCAGGGCATCGCGAAAGCGCGTCTCGGTCTGGTAGACGTCGCGCGGGTCGATGGCGGCCAGAATGTCGCGCGCCCGCAGCCGGTTCGAACGCGGCAGGTTGAACAGCTCCGACAAACGCACGTCGCATTCGATCATGTCGGTGCGGATATCCCAGGCCCAACTGGCGAGCGAGGCGGCGTCGAGCGCTATGGCTCGGCGCTTTTCCTCCTGCGCCAAAGCAGCCGTGGCAATGGCGCCGCTGCGGTTGGCGTCCTTGAGGGTAAACAGGCTGGCGGCGAGGCTGGCCAGCGATTTCAAATGATCGAGCGCGGCAGCGGACGGAAATTCATGCGGCTCCCGGTCGAGTACGCACACCGTGCCGACGCGCGCGCCGGCGACCACCATCGGCGCGCCGACATAAAAGCGGACATGGTGTTCGCCGGTGACCAGCGGATTGCGGGAGAAGCGAGGGTCGATGCTGGCATCCGGCACCACCATCGGCTCGTCGCCGGCGGCAATGGTATGGGCGCAGAACGATATGTCGGTCGCGGTTTCGGTCTCGTTAAAGCCGACACAGGATTTGAACCACTGTCGTTCGGTGTCGAGCAGCGTGACGAGCGCGATCGGCGCCCGCATCACGGCGGCGGCAAGGCCGGTGATGCGATCGAAGTCGGGATCGGAGTCGGTGTCGATCGCGTCAAGCCCGTGCAGTACGGCAAGCCGCTCCGGCGACGCCACGGCGCGGCGGACCTCAACCGGCAAACCAGCCTGCTTCGCCACCTTGCTATCCACCAAGCCCCCTCGCTTGCAGGCCCCACCTGTGGTGGCGCGCATCTCGCGCGGCCGTCGCGCGCCGGAACTTTTGTAGCAAGCAATCGTTACCCCACCATGTTTCGCCGGCGATGGTTTTATCCACCATGCCGGTTGCGCGACAGGAACGCCGCCAATGACCAAGATCGCCCCTGAAAACAAAGCCCGTCAGGGGCGCTGGGGTTGGCACGGCCTGCGCATATTGGTCGCCGCGCTGCTCCTGGCTTTCATTGCTTGGGGAGCGGCCGAGATTTATGGCCAAAAGATCGATCCAGATACCCCTGAAAGCCAGGGGCAGCCCACCGGCCAGACCGCGCCGGCCGACCAGAGCGCGCCAGCCGGCGAGGGGCAGTCGGGCGGCTAGGGTTTTCCTCGTCATTCGTAATCGCATCAGGCGGCCTTCGCCTGGGCGGCTTGCGCCGGAACCAGGACGTTCAGTGCGCCAGGGTGGATCTGGATTGTCGTTTCACGCTCCAGCTTGACCAGTTCGCCGTCGATGACGGCACCGAATTTCTTGCTCCCTGTATGGATTTTCACGATTGCCTTGTCGGCCTGATGGGTTTCGACATGATCGCTGTCGCGCCACCTGCCGCGAGCCATGTCGAAGAGGGCCCTGACCAACTCGCCACGCTGCCGCGCCACGGTGACATAGATGCCGAGCACGCCGCCGGCAGGATTGTCGGCATAAGGCAGATGGCCTTCGCCAAACAGATTGTTGGAAATGCCGATGCCGCTGATGCGGGTCACGATCTCGGCTTCGCCGACCGTCAACGTCACCTTCATGGCGGGAGGATTGTTGATCGTCGTCCAGGCGGCCTTGGCCGAGGCGCGAATCTTTCCCAGGCGCGAGGCGAATTCCATATTGTCGCGCAGCTTCACCATCCTGGCGTGCAGGCCGATCGAGAACTGATGCACGAACGGCCGGCCATTCGCGCTCGCGATATCGACCGCCATGATCTCGCCGTCAGCAAAGGACTTCAGCGCGCCATCGATGGTCTGCGGAATCCCAAGGCCGCGGGCGAACAGGTTCATGGTTCCTGCAGGCAGGACGGCCAGCGCCTTCTTGCCATTCATCAGCCGCCCCGCGGCGGCCGAAATGGTGCCGTCGCCGCCACCGGCCAGCACGACGTCGATGTCGCGCCGCGCGGCGACCTTGTCGAGCGCCGCGACAATCTCCTTGCCGGCGACGATGTCGATCTCGATGGAGTGACCAGCCGCCTCGAGCGTCTGGCGCATCCGGTCGGTTAGCGCGGAAAGATCGGTGGTCCGCAAGGTGCCGCCGTCCCGGTTCAGCACCGCTGCAAATCGCATGCCCCACTCCGTATTCTTTTTAGCGGCCGGAATGCCAGCCGCAGGCTGAAACGGGCAAGCTTGGCAAAGGTTCCATCGGCCGGGCGGGAATGTCGGGCGATTCCGCGGACTTGCCCAGGGTATTTCGATGCTCCCGTTTTTTCGGAACAAGCGCCTTGTCACAACGTTGTGATCCCATTGGAGGCGCCGCCTTCGGTCTCCCGGCAAGTGGTTTGCCGATTGCGGCGCGCATGAGATCACGCAAGAGGAGACTTAATCATGATCCGCACACTGTTCGCGACAACTGCACTCGCAACGCTGATCGCTACCGGTGCGTTTGCGCAGTCAACGACGGCCCCGGCGACGACCCCAGCGCCGGCTGAAGCCCCTGCTACCATCGCGCCGGCGCCGCAACAGGCCGACGGCGCGCTGATGACCAATATCATCGGCGAGTCCGTCTACAATGGCACTGGCGACGATGCGCAGAAGATCGGTGACGTCAGCGACGTCGTCCTCGATGAAAACGGCCAGGCGAAATCCGCCATTATCGGCGTTGGCGGCTTCCTCGGCATAGGCAGCAAGAACGTCGCCTTCGACTACGGCAAGTTGCAATGGGTCGAGAGGAATGGTGACCGCTGGCTCGTCGCCGAGACGACGAAAGAAGCGTTGACGGCGCTGCCCGACTTCGACCGTAAGCCCTACGATCCGGCCTCGGCGCCTGCTTCCACGGCGCAGAACGACCCGCAGAAGCCGGTTGATCTCAACGCCGCGCCGTCAGAACCGGCGGTGAAACGCGCTGACGGCAATCTCGCAACCAACATCATCGGCGAGAATGTCTACAATGGCACTGGCGACGATGCCCAGAATATCGGCGACGTCAACGACATCGTGCTGACCAAGGATGGCAAGGCGCAGTCGCTGGTGATCGGCGTCGGCGGCTTCCTCGGCATGGGTGAAAAGAACGTCACCTATGATTTCGCCAAGGCGCGGTGGGCCGAAAAGAACGGCGATCGCTGGCTGGTGGCGCAGACGACCAAGGAGGAACTGCAGGCGCAGCCTGATTTCGACCGGAAGCCCTATGATCCGGCGCCCGTGACGACAACCTCCGACGCGACGCAGCCGACTGCTCCCGCTGCCCCGGCGGCCGTTGCACCGGCTGACAATGCTCAGCCAGCCGACAAGACCGCGGAAGCTCCGGCCGGTACAAAAGCCACCGATCCGACGCAAACGGCAGCGATCGACAAGTCCACATTGACCGAAATGCCGGTCGGTAACATCAGAGGCGACGACCTGAAGGGCACCACCGTCTATGGCGCCAACGACGCCAAGGTCGGCGAGATCGGCGACGTCGTGCTCACGCCCGACAGCAAGCCGGATGCCGTCATCATCGATGTCGGCGGCTTTCTAGGCATCGGCGCCAAGGAGGTCGCGGTCGGCATGGACAAGCTCAAATTCATGACCGACAAGGACGGCAACAAATATCTCTACACCAACTTCACCAAGGAGCAGCTGCAGGCGCAGGCCGCCTATGACAAGGGCAGCTATGCTGAGAAGCGCGACCAGCAGCGGATGATGGTACAGTAAGGGAATAGGCAGTAGGGATTAGGCAGTAGGCGAAAAACCAAGCGACTAGGCATCAGGCCGCCGGAAACATTCTGCTGCCTGCTGCCTCCTACTGCCTGCCCACATACCCCACCACCCCCTGGCCCGTCAGCTCTGCAAGCGCCAGCGACTGGTCGAGATGCTCGGCGCGCCAGGCAAGCAGCCGCTCGGCAAATTCAAGCCGCACGCTGAGATAGGCCGGGTCGGCGGCAACGTTGGCCAGTTCGCCCGGATCCTTCTCCATGTCGAAGAGCAGCGGCGGCAGGCCGCCGCCGAAATGCACGTATTTGAATTTTTCCGTACGGATGACGGCGAGGTTGCACTGGCGCGAGCCGATGCCGAAATGCCGTTCGGCCTCACCGCTGGCAATCGAGCGGAAGTCGAACTCCCAATGCGCCGCGTCGCGCCAATCCTTAGGCGGTTCATCTTGCAGGAACGGTTTGAGCGAGCGGCCGTCGAGATGCAGCTGGGCGTCGGCGTCAAGCAGATCGAGCAAAGTCGGAAAGATGTCGACTGCCTCGGTGAAGTGGTTGACGATCGAGCCGGCTGCATTGCCGCGTCGTGGGTCGCGCACGATCAATGGGATGTGATAGCTGCCGTCGAAGAAGCCGCCTTTGCCCAGCATGAAATGGTCTCCCATCATCTCGGCGTGGTCCGAAGTCAGCACGATGATGGTGTCATCCCATCCATTCGCCGCCTTGATCGCTTGCCAGATGCGGCCAAGCTGCGCGTCGACCTCCGAGATCATGCCGTAATAGATCGCGCGGATGGCCCGGATGTTGTCCTCGCCCCAGTCGCGCACGTGGCCGTCGGTGCCCGGGCGGAAGCTTTTCCGCTTCTGGCGGCCAAGATCATATGCCAGATAGGGATGGCTCTCAGCTTCCACCTGCCAACTTTCCTGGCGGCGGAAGGCGGGACCATCGGCTGGATCATACATAGTGTTGTAGGGCTGCGGCACGACAAAGGGCGGATGCGGGTTGATGAAGGAGACATGCGCGAACCATGGCGCATCCTGTTCGTCCAGCCAGCGAATGAATTTGCCGGCAAGAAAAGCGGTCGGCGTCTCGTCCCTGGAATAAACAGGCGGCGCATTGGTCACGGCGCCGCTCGCTTCCCCGCCCACGGGACGGTGAATGCCGGGAGAGCCTGCGCTGGTGTCGACGCCACGTGCCTTCAGCCATGACAGCCATGGTTTCTGATGCTCAGGCAGGAGCTGGCGCACGCTGAAGCCGGGCAGCACGCCCTCATAGCTTTTCAGCCGGGGATCGCCCGGCGCCATCGTGCGCGGATCGGGCGAGACGTCGGTGTAGCCGAACAAAGTCGGATCATAGCCGAGGGCGCGGGCCGAAAGCGCCATGTTGCCGTGGCGGGCGTCGAGCGGCGTGCCGTTGCGGCAGACGCGATTGTTCATCTGGTAAAGGCCGGTATAGAGGCACGCGCGGGCCGGCGAGCAGGGCGCCGCGCCGCCGTAATGCCGCTTGAAAAGGACGCCTTCGGCGGCGAGCGCATCGGCATTCGGCGTCTTCACCACGGCATGGCCGGCAGCCGACAGGCAATCGCCCCGCCATTGGTCGCAGGAGATGAATAGGACGTTCGGTCGTCTGCTTTTCGCGGCCAATGCTCTATCCTGTCACGTCGGGAAGACGTTCAATGAACCGGAATTTGGCTGCGGCGCAAGCCTGTCGGTCTTGCTTAAATGGTGAACGAAAATTTCCTGCTGTTCACTATTGGGATACAGTCCATTCTGAGATTGCCGCCTTTGCCATTGCCGGGCGGCCCCTCATATAGGCGTGGACAGCGGCAAGGGCCGCAAACCGAAGGGAAGGAGCAAGACAATGCTCGACCAGATCAAGGGCCTGCATCACGTGACGTCGATGGCCGGCGATGCGCGCCAGAACAATGATTTCTTCACGCACAAGCTCGGCCTGCGCCGGGTCAAGAAAACCGTCAACTTCGACGCGCCAGATGTCTATCACCTCTATTATGGCGACGAGCACGGTACGCCCGGCTCGGTGATGACCTATTTTCCGTTCCCCGACATTGCCAGGGGCCGCCACGGCGTCGGCGAGGTCGGTACCACGGCCTATTCGGTGCCGGCCGGCACGCTCGGCTATTGGGAAAAGCGCTTCGCCGATGAAGGCGTTGCGGGTGTCTCCCGCGAAGAGACGTTCGGCGAGAAGCGGCTGGCCTTCGCCGGTCCCGACGGCGACGGTTTCGCGCTGGTCGAAGACAAAGCGGACAGCCGCGCGCCATGGTTGAAAGGCGGCATTCCCGCTGATGAGGCGATACGCGGCTTCCACTCGGTCTCGCTCAGATTGAAGGATGGCGGCGCCACGGAAGAGCTGTTGAAGTTCATGGGCTATGAGCAAGTGGACAAGTCCGGCAGTGTCAGCCGGCTCGCCATCAAGAACGGCAACGGCGCTGATGTCGTCGATATCGAATCGCTGCCTACCGCGGGCTTTGCCAATCTCGGCGCCGGCTCGGTCCACCATGTCGCCTTCGCGGTGGAGAACCGCGCCCAGCAACTCCAAGTGCGCAAGGCGCTGATCGATACGGGTTATGGCGTAACGCCGGTGATCGACCGCGACTATTTCTGGGCGATCTATTTCCGCACGCCGGGCGGCGTGCTGTTCGAAGTCGCCACCAATGAGCCGGGCTTCGACCGCGACGAGGACACCGCCCATCTCGGCGAAGCCCTGAAACTGCCGACGCAGCACCACCATCTGCGGCCCTATCTTGAAGAGCATCTGCAGAAGCTGGAAGGCTGAGACGATGAGCAAGGAAGCTTACATCCATAAGGCGCTGC
The DNA here is from genome assembly GCF_040320805.1 of Mesorhizobium sp. M0615. Taxonomy (NCBI): domain Bacteria; kingdom Pseudomonadati; phylum Pseudomonadota; class Alphaproteobacteria; order Hyphomicrobiales; family Phyllobacteriaceae; genus Mesorhizobium; species Mesorhizobium sp. M0615. The sequence goes on from NZ_JAMYQI010000008.1 coordinate 18,347, forward strand.
CGGGTTCGCCCGGCGGCCCGCTGCTCTTCGTCTTTCACGGCACCGGCGCGGACGAGAGCCAGCTGCTGTCGCTCGGGCGCGACCTCGCGCCACAGGCGACGATCGTATCGCCGCGCGGCGATGTTTCCGAGCATGGTGCGGCGCGTTTCTTCCGCCGCACCGGCGAGGGCGTCTACGACATGGACGACCTCGCGCGGGCGACCGGCAAGATGGCCGGTTTCATCAAGGCGCAGGTGGCAGCGGCAAGGCCATCTTCGGTCTTGGGTCTCGGCTATTCCAACGGCGCCAACATCCTGGCGTCCGTAGTGTTCGCCGCGCCCGAGCTGTTCGATGCGGCGGTGCTGTTGCACCCGCTGATCCCGTTCGAACCGCAGGTGCAGGGCAGCCTTGCCGGACGCCGCATCCTGGTCACCGCCGGCAAACGCGATCCGATTTGCCCGCCCAATCTGACGTCGCGGCTGGAAGCCTATTTGCGTGCCGATAGCGCCGATGTCACAGTGGAGTGGCACGATGGCGGCCACGAAATTCGGCCAAACGAGATTGAAGCGGCAAGGCGGCTTTTCGCTGCCGTGCCGGTTGAAGGAGCAAGCGATGCCTGACGAATTGCCTGAGATCGAACTCGAGGACCGCGGCTCGAAGGGACGTTATGTGCTGCGCGGACCCGGCGGCGCCGAGGCGGAGATGACCTTTACCAAGGTCGGCGAGCACCAGATCATCATCGATCACACCGAAGTGCCGGACGTGTTTCGCGGCCAGGGCGCCGGCCTTCGGCTCGTCACCCGCGCCGTCGAGGATGCGCGGGCAGTGGGCAAGAAGATCATCCCGCTCTGCCCCTTCGCCAACGCCCAGTTCCGCCGCCATCCGGAATGGGCGGATGTGCTGAAGCAATAGACCTTTTTCCCTTCTTCCCTTGTGGGGTGAGTTGCCGGTCGCCGAAGGCGAATTCATCGTGCCGATGGCACGATGAAAGGCCGGCGAACGCCGGGACGCTGCGAAGCAGCGGGGACCCGGCAGGTGGTCGGAGTCGCTCAGCCACAAGAGCGAACACCTCTCTGGCATTTGCGCAGTTCGGCCTTCTTGCCTAAGTACACAGTTCGCCGCGGTTCGTCCGCTCCTGCCAATTGACCGAATGGCTTCCTAATGACCGAACCCGATCTCGTCCCCGTCTTCGACGGCCACAACGACACGCTGCTGCGTCTGTACCAGTCGAAAGACACAGACGTCGAAAAGCTGTTCATCGAGGGGACGCAGGGCGGTCATATAGATCTGCCGCGCGCCAAGAAGGGCGGCTTTGCCGGCGGCATGTTCGCGATCTTTCCACCGCCGGTCGAGAAGAGCAAACGCTCTGCGGTGCCGCCGGCGCCGAGCGACAATGAGCCATTGCCGCCGGAACTGCCACGCGCTGATGCGCTCAATTCCACCATCGGCATGGCCTCGATCCTGTTTCGGCTGGAGCGAGCGGGGGCGCTGACCGTCTGCCGCAGTGCCGGTGACATTCGCGAGGCGATGGCGAAAGGTTCGATCGCGGCGGTGTTTCATATTGAAGGCGTCGAGGCGATCGATCCCGAACTTACCTTCCTCGACGTGCTCTACGAAGCCGGCCTGCGCTCGCTCGGCATTGTCTGGAGCCGCCCCAACGCCTTCGGCCACGGCGTCCCGTTCCGCTTTCCGTCGTCGCCCGATACCGGACCGGGGCTGACCGATGCCGGCAAGGCGCTGATCAAGGCCTGCAATCAGCTCAAGATCATGGTCGACCTGTCGCATCTCAACGAAAAGGGCTTTCGCGATGTCGCCGCACTCAGCGATGCGCCGCTGGTCGCCACCCATTCGAACGTGCATGCGCTGTGCACCCATTCGCGCAACCTGACGGACTGGCAGCTCGGCGCTATCCGCGAGACCGGCGGCATGGTCGGGCTCAACTTCGCCACCGGCTTCCTGCGCGAAGACGGACGGATGAACTCGGACACCAGCCTCGACATCATGGTGCGCCATGTCGACTCGCTGCTGCAGGCGCTGGGCGAGGACGGCGTCGGTCTCGGCTCCGATTTCGACGGCGCCATGATCCCGGCGGTCATCGGCGACGTTGCCGGTCTGCCGAAGCTGATAGATGCGCTGGCCGCGCGCGGTTTCGGACGCGCGTTGATCGAGAAGATCGCCTATCGCAACTGGCTGAGCGTTCTCGAAAGAACCATAGGCTGAGGCTTAAGCGCCCATGCGCTTCAGCCAATCCTGGCCGCCGCGATCCCTGATCATCGGCAGCGGGTTCTCCCAGTCCAGCCGCGCGCAGATGCGGTAGACTTCGAGCGTCTCGGCGCTCATTTCGCCGCGCTTGTAGAAGTACATGGCGGCGGCATAGCGGGCGCGACCCGACCATTTTTCGCCGAGCGGCGTGTTGACCAGCTGCCACTGTTCGGCGGCTTCCGCCTCATCATCCGGTTCGTTGGCCATGATCAGAAATCCGCCGGCGGATTGGCGGTGCGGCGGTCGAGCTTGATGAAGGGACGGGCCACCACCTTGGCCCGCTTCATCAGCTTCTGGTACTGCAACTCGCGCATTGCGTAGATCTCGACCCAGAGGTCTTCGACCATCCTATCACCATAGGGACGCGTCAGCGAGGCGATGGCGATATTGCGCTTGGCCATCGGCGACCACATGGCGGCGCTGACCAGCCCGACCTCCTGATGCTTCTTGTGATAGACGATGGCGTGTTCGGCCGGGATGTTGCCTTCGATCTCCAGCCCGACCAGCACATGGCGCAGCCTGCGTTTGGCACGGGCTTCGAGGATGGCGCGGCGGCCATTGAAATGGCCTTTTCCCAGGGCGACCATAAATCCGAGACCGATCTCGTCCGGCATGCGCAGACGGTCGGCGCGAATGGCATGGTCTGCGGTGGTGAAGTCGGCATTGGCGACGACCAGGCCGGCTTCCAGCCGGGCGCGGTTGAGGGCGGCGTAGCCGATGGCGCGGATGCCGCGCAGTTCGCCTGCCGTCATCAGGCGGTCCCAGAGGCTGAGCGCTTTTTCGGCCGGCACGAACAGTTCGTAGCCGAGATCGCCGGTGAAGCCGGTGCGCGAGATGGTGATAGTGCCGCCATCGTGCGGGAATTCGGCGAGATCGAACACTTTGAGTTTTTCAACGCCGGCGAAACCCGCCTCGTGCAGCACGGCGAAGGAGGTTGGGCCTTGCAGAGCGAGACCAGCGACGCTTTCAGTCTCTTCTTCGACGGTCACTTCGAAACCGATGGCGCTGTCGAGCAGCCAAGGCAGGTGCCGCTCCTGCGAACACAGGCGGAAGCGGGTCGGCGACAGCCGGAACAGCGTGCCGTCATCGAGGACAAAACCTTCGTCGTCGCACCATGCGGTGTAGTGGACGCGGCCCGGTTTCAGCTTGGTGACATCGCGCAGCGTGACGCGATCGAGGAAGGCTTCGGCATCCGGCCCCTCGATGCGGTATTTGGTCATCGGCGAGATGTCGAACAAAGCCGCCTGGCTGCGGATGGCGAAATATTCGAGTTCCTCGTCCCACAGCGAATGCGGCGCGCGATAGCCGGCCCAATTGTACCAGTCCTGAGTTTTGGCCAGCGCATCGATGCGCGGCTGGAACGGCGTGCCGAGACGCAGTGTGCGGAAATGCGACTGCGCTGTGGTGCGGGCGGCGTTGTTGATCGGACTCGTCATGACGGCATTCCTTCGCCGTAAAGTGCGGCGTTGACTGGCTGAAACATCCGATCATCCCTTCATCGCGATGATGCGCCGCGCCGCATTCAAACCGGGAGCACCCGAAACGCCGCCGCCCGGATGCGAACCGGCGCCGGCCAGGAACAGCCCCTCGATCGGCGTGTCGTAGCCCGACCAGCCGGAGACCGGCCGCGACATCAACATCTGGTCGGCCTGCAATTCGCCGTGGTGCCAATGGCCCCCCGGCATGCGGTAGTTGGCTTCGATATCGGCTGGCATCAAAAGCTCGGCATGCAGCACGGACTTGCCGATACCGGGGGCGTAGGCTTCGAGCTGCGCCATAACAGCTCTGAGGAATTTCGGCTTGCCGGCGTCCCAACCCTCTTTCAGCGCATAAGGCGCGTATTGCACGACAGCCGACAGTACACAGGCGCCGCTTGGCGCGAGCGACGGGTCGGAGAGCGACGGCAGTGTGATCTCCATCACCGGTTCGGCTGAGAACTCGCCATATTTCGACGGGTTGAAGGCGCGCTCGACATGGTCGGGCGAGGGCGCGATAACCAGACGGCCCTTGTGATTATCGGCGTCGACGCCGGAAAATTGCGGTGGCCGATCGAGCGCCAGATGGAGCTTCGCCGCGTCGCCCCTCATGCGGATGTTCTTTACCTTGCGCATGAAACCCGTGTCGATCTCGCGCGGGCCGACGAGATCGAGCATTGTGGTCGCCGGGTTGATGGCGGAGACGATCGTTCTGGCGTGCAGCACCTCGCCGCCGTCGAGGGTCACGCCGAGGGCACGGCCTTTCTCGACGACTATCCTGGCCGCGGGCGCTGCCGTGCGGACGGTGACGCCGGCTTTCTCCGCCGCCGCGCGGATCGCGGCGACGACTGCACCCATGCCACCTTTCGGCAGCGTCTGCGCGCCGGTTTTGCCGCCGGTCTCGCCGGCCAGCCGATAGTAGAGGCCGAGCAGGGAGGTCGGCGAACGCGGGCCGAGGTGGCTACCAAGCGTGGCGTCGAAGGCAAGCAGGCCCTTCAGCCTGATATCGGCAAGCTGCTCATCGAGCAGGTCGGCGACGTTCATCAGGAGCACCCGCAGGAAATCGCGCATGTCTTCCTTGCCGAGCTTTTTCAGCGCCACGGCCGTCTGGCCGAGCGCTGCGGTTTCAAGCAGCGACATGCCACCGAGATCGGGCGGGCGCCGCGACAGGAACGGTTTCAGGATGCCGGCGTAGCGCATGAGTTGCGCGCGCAATTCCTTCCAGGCGGACTGCTCGGACGGAGTGGAGCCGGTCAGCACTTCGCCATAGGCGCCATGCAGGACAAGCGGCGGGCCGTCCTTCGCCAAGGCGACCGACGGCATGAAGTCTGCGCGGGTGACCTGCAGCCCGTATTTCTCCAGCTCCAATGTCTTTACCACGTCGGGATGCAGACGGTTCAGCACATGGGCGATCGAGGAGACGCGAAAGCCAGGGGCGAACTCTTCGGTGCGCGCGGCCCCGCCGACTTCGGTCCCGGCTTCCAACACCAGCACCTTGCGGCCGGCCTTGGCCAGAGTGGCGGCAGCGACAAGGCCGTTATGGCCGCCGCCTATGATGATGGCATCAAATGACGTCATGGGCCGCGCTCATATGGGAGGTCGATTTGGCGAGGTCGCGCAGGATCTCGGCTGCTGCATTGCGGCCGGGTGCGCCCATGACGCCGCCGCCGGGATGGGTCGAGGAGCCGCACATATAGAGCCCGCCGACCGGCGAGCGGTATTGTGCGTAGCCCGGCACCGGCCGGTTGAACAGCAACTGGTCGAAGGTCAGCTCGCCCTGAAAGATGTTGCCTTCGGTGAGGCCGACCTCGGCTTCGATCTCGCGCGGCGTGCGAACCTCCATGTGAACGATGCGGTCGCGGAAGCCCGGCGAGTATTCCGCGATCTGCGCGACCACGCTTTCGGCGAAGCCGTCGCGGTCGGTATCGGTCCAGTCGCGGCCGTTCACCTTGGGCGGCGCGTACTGCACGAAGCAGCTCATGAAATGCTTGCCCGGCGGCGCCATGGTCGGGTCGAGCGTCGTTGGGATGACCATGTCGAGGAATGGGTCGGCCGACCAGCGACCGGCCTTCCAGTCGTCATAGGCGCGCTCCATGCGCTCCATGGAATCGGTGAAATGCATGTCGCCGCGATAAACAGGCGAATCCTTCGGCAGTGCCGGGAAATCGGGCAGCGAATCCAGCGCGATGTTGACCTTGCCGGAGGAGCCGCGGATCTTGAAATTCCTGACCCGACGCAGGAAAATGTCGGGCAGTTCCTTCTCCTCGACCAGTTTCAGGAATGTGCGTTTGATGTCGGCGTTGGAGACGACGAGCTTGCCGTAGACCTCCTCGCCGCCGGCCAGCACCACGCCCTTGGCCTTGCCTCGGCTTACCAGCACATGGTCGACCTCGGCGCCGGTACGGATGGTGCCGCCGGACCCCTTGAAGGAAGCGGCGAGCGCCTTGGTTACGGCGCCCATGCCGCCGCGCGCATAGCCCCAGGCGCCGACCGAGCCGTCGACCTCACCCATATAATGGTGCAGCAGCACGTAGGCTGTGCCGGGCGACATCGGCCCGAGCGCGGTACCGATGATGCCGGACAAAGCGAAGTTCGCCTTGATGACATCGGTCTCGAAATACTCGTCCAGGAATTCCGAGATCGACATGGTCCAGAAGCGCAGCGTCAGCGCCATTTCCTCTGATGACAGGCCGGCGAATTTCCTGCCGAGATAGAGAAGCTCGCCGACGTCGCGCGGCTTGAGACTGGTCGGGTCCGGTGCGGTGCGCATCAGCAGTGGCTGGATGAAGCGGCACTGCTGCGTCACGTCGCGCGAATAGCGGTCATAGGCCTCGGCGTCGCGCCTGGAGAAACGGGCAAATTCGCGCCGGTGCGCATCGTGATCGCGGTAGTTGGCGAGGTAGTCGCCATCTCGCGTGAACACGGCGCCGCCCTCATAGGAAATCACCTGCAAGCCGAAGCGCGGCAGTTCGAGGTCGCGCATGATTTCGGGGCGAAACAGCGAGCAGACATAGGAGCAGTTGGAGTAGAGGAAACCCGGTGTCAGTTCCCTCGATGTGGCGGCGCCGCCGACCCAGTCGTTCTTTTCCACCACCAGCACGTCGAGCCCGGCGCGTTGCAAATAGCAGGCGTTGACCAGGCCGTTGTGTCCGCCGCCGATGACGATCGCATCCCAAGCTTTCATTCGCGCCCAGCCTTCATGGTGCTCGACCCTTCATTTTCGCGTGATTTGTCGCCGAATGCGCGGAATTTGGCACGGCAGCGGCTATTCTGTCCAGCCATTCTGAATGAATGTTCAACAAATGATATTGCGTTTTCCTGTTAATACGCTACGCTTTGCCGGCATTCGAACCTGCGCAATTCGGCTGACGGGACTTAAGGTCTGATGATCGAAACGGCAGATGGCGAGCCGGAATATGACGACGCCGCGATCCGCTTCCTCGAGGTGCTGTGGGGCGAGGGTTATCTGTCGCCGGGCGGACCAGACGAGGTCGACCGGGTGGTCGAAGGGCTGTCGCTCAGGGGCAAGACGATCCTCGACATCGGCTGCGGCTCCGGCGGCATCGCGCTGCATCTGGTGGAGCGCCACGGTGCCGCTCATGCCACCGGCTTCGACATCGAGCGGCCGGTGCTCGAGGCGGCCAGCAAGCGTGCCGCTGTACGAGGGCTTTCAGACCGCGCCAGCTTCGTCCAGGCGCCGCCGGGGCCGCTGCCTTTTGCCGACGCTTCGTTCGATGTCGTCTTCTCCAAGGATGCGCTGGTGCACGTGCCCGACAAGGACGCGCTGTTTGCCGAAATCTTCCGTGTGCTGAAGCCGGACGGCGTCTTTGCCGCCTCCGACTGGCTGATCGGCCATGACGGCGAGCCGTCATCTGAGATGAAGGCCTATGTCGCGGCCGAAGGCCTGTCCTTCGCCATGGCCTCGCCGGCACGCTATGCGCAAGCGATGCGCAGCGCCGGCTTTGCCGATGTCGCCGTCAGAGACCGCAATTCTTGGTATCGCAAGGTCGCGCGCGGCGAACTGGAAAGGCTGAAAGGCCCGCTCTACGAGACGGCGGCAGCCGCGGTCGGAGCGGCCTATATCGACAAGAACATACGAACCTGGGAGGCCATGCAGAAGGTGCTTGACAGTGGCGAGCACCGTCCCACTCATCTTCGCGGGTGGAAGCCGGCTGTGGTGGGATAGCCGGCAATGTGGAGCATGACGGCAGGATGAAAGCTGCGCGCGAAGAGCGATCCTCCGACACGTCTGGAAAAACCGAACCGGAAAAACGCGGCCGCAAGGCGTCGAAGGAGGTCAGGCAACAGCAGCTGATCGAAGCGACCATCGATTCGCTGGCCAAGCGCGGTTATTCGGAAACGACGATGGCCGATGTCGCTGACGGCGCCGGCCTGTCGCGCGGCATCGTCAACTTCCATTTCGAGAGCAAGGAGAAGCTGCTCGTCGCCACGCTGGCCTATATGGCCGACGAATATGCGGCGCATTGGCGCGTCGCGCTGACCAAGGCCGGCGAGGATCCAGCCCGGCAGCTGCGGGCGCTGGTCGCCGCCGATTTCGACCGTTCGATCTGCAACAAGCGCAAGCTCGCGGCGTGGTGCGCGTTCTGGGGCGAGGCCAAGTCGCGGCCGACCTACCAGGCGCTGTGCGGCGCGCGCGACGCGGCCTACCAGAAGATCTTCATCGACCTCTGTGCCACGCTCAAGCAGGGCGGTGGTTATGCCTATGAGCCGCAGGTCATGGCGCTCGCGCTCAGCGCCATGCTGGAGGGCTTGTGGCTGCGGCTGATGATGGGCACCGAGGACGTCACCCGTGAGAGCGCGCTGCAGGCGGCAAACGAATTCCTGTCAGCCGCCTTTCCGAAACACTATCCGCCGGACAGCGGACGTTGACAACAACCGGCGGATCCAAGCCGGAGCGAACAATCAGAAACAAAGAGGATGGAACAGCATGAAAAGAACAACCCGACGCCTGACACTGACATTGGCGCTGACGGCGACGCTGGCGGCTTCGGCCGCCGCGCTTGCGGTCGCCGCCGACAAGGACCTGATCGTGTTCGACTGGTCCGGCTATGAGGACCCGAGCTTCCACCCCAGATATGTCGAGAAGAACGGCGACTCGCCGACCTTCGCCTTCTTCGGCGACGAGGACGAAGCCTTCGAGAAAGTGCGCTCCGGCTTCAAGGCCGATCTTGGTCATCCCTGCTCGCAGAGCGTGACAAAGTGGCGCGAGGCGGGGCTGCTGCAGCCGCTCGACACCTCGAAGATCACCGGCTGGAAGGATCTCAATCCCGGCATCATGGCAATGAAGGATCTGGCCACCACGTCGGACGGCAAGGCCTGGTTCATGCCGTGGGACTGGGGCAACACCCAGCTCACCTACAACTCCGACAAGATCGACGCGAAGGATGTGCAGTCGCTGAAGGCCTTCGCCGATCCCAAGTTCAAAGGGCGGGTCTCAATCGGCGACAATGTCGACGACGCCTATGCGCTGGCCAACCTTGCCATCGGGCTCAAGGACTGGACCAAGATGACGGACAACCAGTTCAAGCAGGCTTCCGACTTCCTGCGTCAGGTGCACAAGAATGTCCGCTCCTACTGGACCGATACCACCGACGTCGTCCAGTTGCTGAGCGGCGGCGAGGTCGATCTCGCCTGGGCATGGAACGATGCCACGGTACAGTCCGTCGCTGCCGGTGTGCCGATCAAGTCCAAGAAGGATACCGACGAAGGCATCTCGACCTGGGTCTGCGGCTACGTGCTGTTCAAGGACGCACCCGGCAATGTCGACAAGGCCTATGACTACCTCAACGCGATCAACGATCCCGAGACCGCCAAGGTGCTGGTCAAGGACTGGGGTTATGGCCAGGCCAACGCCAAGGGCATGGCCGGCGTCGACCCGGCGATCCTGAAAGAAAAGGGCTATGACGACGTGCAGAAATTCGTCGACAAGACCCTGTTCCAATCGCCCGTGCCGTCGTCGCTCAAGCTCAAGATGATCGCCGAATTCGAGAAGATCAAGGCAGGCTACTAAAGCTCTGTCCGGCCTCCTCCGTCTGCCTGTCAGTGCGCCGGGCAGACGGTCTCGCCAAGGCCGCTGAAATTCCGTAACGTCGCCCGGCCGCTTTTCGCGATGAGGAGTTTCGCGCCATGAATTCCATGCTTCGCCGCCTCGCCCTTGCCGCTGCTCTTACAGTCGGCGCCGGCGCCGTGCTTGCTTATGCCGAAGGCGGCGGCGACCTCGTCGTGTTCGACTGGTCAGGCTATGAAGATCCGTTGCTGCACCCCGACTACACCGCCAAATACGGCGCCGAGCCGACCTTTGCTTTCTTCGGCGACGAGGAGGAAGCGTTCCAGAAGATGCGCGCCGGCTTCAAGGCCGACATCGCCCACCCCTGCTCGCAAAGCGTGACCAAGTGGCGCGCGGCCGGCATTCTGCAACCGCTCGACACCTCCCGGATCGCCGGCTGGAAGGATCTCAATCCCGGCATCATGGCGATGAAGGATCTCGCCGTCACCGCCGACGGCAAGGCCTGGTTCATGCCGTTCGACTGGGGCAACACTTCGCTGCTCTACCGCACCGACAAGGTCACGGCGGAGGAAGCGCAGTCGCTGAAGATTTTCGCCGATCCCAAATTCAAGGGCCGCGTCACCATCGGCGACAATGTCGATGACGCCTATGCGCTGGCCAGCCTAGTCATCGGCCTCAAGGACTGGACCAAGATGACCGACGCGCAGTTCCAGGAGGCGTCCGCCTTCCTGCGTGACGTCCACAAGAACATCCGCTTTTACTGGACCGACGACACCGACCTCAACCAGGCCTTTACCGGCAATGAGGTCGACCTCGTCTGGGGCTGGAATGAGACCTTCGTGACGCTCAAGGGCCAAGGCATGCCGATCGCCATGAACCGCGACACCAGGGAAGGCATATCCACCTGGGTGTGCGGCTATGTGCTGATGAAGGATGCGCCGGGCAAGCTCGATCAGGCCTATGATTTCCTCAGTGCGGTCAACGCGCATGCCGTGTCCGATTACTTGGTCAAGACCTTCGGCTACGGCCACGGCAACAGCGCCGGGATGGCCGCGATCGACCATCAGGTGCTGAGCGACCGTGGCTTCGACAATCTCGACAAGTTCTTGGACAAGACGCTGTTCCAGCAGCCGGTGCCGCCTGAGCTCAAGCAGCGCATGGTCACGGAATTCGAGAAGATCAAGGCCGGCTATTGAGCGACAGGACTGAAAGAACCGATGTCGTCATCGTCGGCGCCGGTTTCACCGGCCTGTCGGCTGCGCTTGAGCTCAGAAAGGCCGGCATCGATGTCGTGCTGCTCGAGGCACGCGACCGCGTCGGCGGCAGGGTCGAGGCTATTCGCAACGGGCTTGGCGAGCGCATCGACAGCGGCGGACAGTTTTTCTGCGAAGACATGCCGGAGGTCACGGCGCTTGCCGCGTCCCGTGGCAAGGCCTTCGTCGAAACCTATGTGAATGGCGATTTCATCACCCATCCATCGCTGTCGGTCGAAGAGGCCGAACGGACCTATCATGGCGCGATGGCAATCCGCGAGCGGATGAATGCGATCGAGCCGGACGATCCCTCGATCGCCGGCATGAGCGCTGCCGCCTGGCTCGAACGCCAGCCTGATCCCACTGACGCCAAGACGGCTTTCCGCTCGATGATCGAAGGCCTGTGGTGCCTGGCGATGGACAAGGTGCCGCTGTGGTACCTCATCGACAATGACCGCCGCATCACCAACGAGGTGCCCGAGCTGCAATATTCGCTGCTCGAAACCATGCAGTCGCTGGCCGAGGACATGGCGGGAGATCTCGGCGACAGGGTTTGGCTGAACGAACCGGTTACGCGCATCGAGCACGGGCCGCAACGGGTTCGTGCCGTCTCGGCGAGCAGCGCCATCGAAGCGCGAAAAGTGCTGGTCGCGCTGCCGCCGGCGACGGCCGCGAAGCTGGATTTCGCGCCCGCTCTGCCGCCGGCTCTCGCAGAGGCGCTCGGCGTCTGGGAAAGCGGCGCGGTGATCAAGATCCTGGTGCGCTATCCCACGCCGTTCTGGCGCGAGCGCGACCTGTGCGGCATGGTGATGTGGCGCGACCTGCCGGGCCTGTTCGCCTGTGACGCCAGCAAGGATGCGCAACATGCCGCGCTGGTCGTCTTCGTCGGCGGACCGCTGGCCTTGCATTGGCGTCCGCTCGCGGACGCGGCGCTGCGTGCGGAGGTCACGGCAAGGCTCGTTGATGCCCTTGGCCCGGAGGCGGCCGACATTATCGATTTCAGCCAGCGCGACTGGATCGATGACCGCTGGAGCGGCGGCGCCTACAGCGACCTTATTGTCGATGTGACGGCACGGGATGCCGAGCGCACGATCCGTGCCGGCGCTGCCCCGGTTCATTTAGCATCGTCGGAACTGTCGCCGTCATTCCCGGGCTATGTCGAAGGCGCTATCGTGATGGGGCGGATCGCAGCCAAACAGATCGCGACGGAACTTAAAATTCTTAGTGGAGCATGATCTTATTCCGAAAACCGGTTCCCACTTTTCGGGATCATGCTCAGTCCGCCATCGCCACCAGGGCCTCGGGATCGTAGCCGAGGCGGATCGAAGTGCCGACGGGGATATCGTCGGCGCCGAAATCGTTGGTCTCGGTGACCGACAGTGGCTTTTCCAATCCGGGTATCTCGACGATGAGGTGGGTGATCTCGCCAAAATAGTGGCGTTCGACCACCTTGCCGGCCACTTCGAATTTCGCCGTCGCATTGTCCCACAGCACGCGCAATCGCTCCGGCCTGATGCCCAGAGTGGCGCCGCCGCCATTGCGCACGAAGGCCTTCGGCTTGTCGGTCCGGACTCGGCCGAAGCCCAGCGTGTCGACGACCAGCGAGGCGGCATTCTCCTCGACGATTTGCGCTTTTACAAAATTCATGCCGCCGAGGAAGTCGGCGACCTGACGGTTGACCGGCCGCTGGTAGATTTCCTTGGGCGAGGCGACCTGGGCGATCTTGCCGCCGAACATTACGGCGATGCGGTCGGACATAGCGAGCGCCTCATACTGGTCATGGGTGACCAGCACGAAGGTGATGCCGACCGCCTGCTGCAGGCGGCGCAGTTCGACCTGCATCTGCTCGCGCAATTTCTTGTCGAGAGCCGACAGCGGCTCGTCGAGCAGCAGCACCTTGGGCCGCATCACCAGGGCGCGGGCGAGCGCCACGCGCTGGCGCTGGCCGCCCGAAAGCTCGGTGGCGAGGCGTTTGCCGAGGCCGGTGAGCGACACCTGCGCCAGCGCTTCCTCGACGCGGCGCTTTTCTTCCGTTCCTCCCAGCCTGAGCCGTTTCAGCCCATAGGCGACATTCTGCTCGACATTGAGATGCGGGAAGATGGCATAGCTCTGGAATACCATGTTGGTCGGCCGGCGGTTGGCGGGGATGCCTTCCATCGACTGGCCGCCGACCGAGATCGAGCCGCTGGTCGGGTTGTCGAAACCGGCAATCATGCGCAGCAGCGTGGTCTTGCCGCAGCCGGAAGGGCCGAGCAGCGAAAAGAACTCGCCCTCCTTGATGGTCAGCGAGGCGTCGTCGAGCGCCTTGAACTGCGGGTAACGCTGCGGATTTCGATCATTGCTCGGTCGGTTTGGGGTCGATCAGATTGGGCCCGCTCGGACTTATCTTGCTTGGATGGCTCATCCTGAGGCCGTTCGGCCCGGGACTGCTCAGGCATAGAGGCCTCCCTCGCTCTGGGTGCGTCTGGCCGCATGGCGGCGCAGGATCTCGGCAACGGTCATCAAAACGAAAGAGGCAACCAGCAGCAGCGTGCCCAGCGCCAACACACCCGGCAGCTTGGCGGCAAAGCGCAGCTGGCCCCAGATATAGATCGGCAGCGTCGTCTCGGTGCCGGTCAGGAAGAAAGCGATGACGAACTCGTCGAGCGAGATGGTGAAGCAGACCAGGAGGCTGGAAATGATCGCCGGCGCCACCATCGGCAGCGTCACCCGCCGGAAGGTGCCGAAGGCACTCTCGCCGAGATCGGCGGAGGCCTCTTCGAGGCTGCGGTCGAAACCCTCGAAGCCTGCGGTCAGCACCGTCATCGAATAGGGAATGCAGATCAGGACATGGCCGAGTACGACGGTGAACAGCGAAAGGCTTAAGCCCAGTTGCAGCATGACCAGCAGCATGGAGATGGCGAGGATGATTTCCGGCAGCACCAGCGGCGCCATGATCAGGCCATTGATTGTGCGGCGGCCGGGATAGCGGTAGCGGGTGATCGAGCGGGCGGCGAGGATGCCGAGCAGCGTCGCCAGCACCGATGCCGAGATACCGACGATCAGGCTGTTCCAGGCGGCGTCAAGCAGCGCCGGCGTCTTCGGCAGGTCTTGGTACCATTTCAGCGTATAGCCGGTGAGAGGAAATTTTGGCGTCGGCGCGGTGTTGATCGAGAAGATCGGCAGGAAGATCACCGGCAGATAGAGAAAGACGACGTAGAGGAGGGCGTAGGCGGACAGCCAGCCGCCGGGGAAAAGGCGCCGCCTCGCTGTCATCGCGCCAGCCTCTGCAGCGCGCGGATGATGAGCACGGTGGCGCCCGCCATCAGCGTCACGACCAGCATGGTGGTCACGGACAGTGCCGCGCCGAGTGGCCAGTTGGAGGCCTTATGGAACTGCGACTCGATGGCATTGGCGATCATCACGCCATCCTTGCCGCCGACCAGCCTTGGGGTGACGTAGTCGCCGACGGTGGGGATCATGACGATGAGAGCGGCCGAGATGACGCCCGGCGCCGACAGCGGGAGCGTCACGCGCAGGAAGGAGCGCAGCGGGCGGTCGCCAAGATCGGTGGCAGCCTCGACCAAGGTGCGGTCGACCTTCTCGAGCGAAACGAAGATCGGCAGGATGGCGAAGGCCGCCCAGGCGTGTGTGAGCGTGATGATGACGGCGCTGGAATTGTAGAGTAGCGCGGTTGATGGTTCGTCGATGATGCCGAGGCCCATCACGCCGGAATTCAGCACGCCATTATAGCCGAGGATGACTTTCCATGACATCACGCGCAGGAGATAGCTGGTCCAGAACGGGATGGTGATCAGGAACAGCCACAGGCTCTTGTGGCGACCGCCATGGAACGAGATGAAATAGGCGATCGGATAGGCGAGGATGACGGTGAAAAAGCTCACCGTCAGCGAAATGTAGAGCGAGCGCCAGAGCAGATCGCGGTAGATCGGCTCGGTCAGCGCGATGCGATAATTCTCCAGCGTGAATGTATGGTCGATGGTGAGGTAGTTCTGCGTCCAGAAGGAGTGGGCGAAGACCACCAGGATCGGCACCAGCAGCAGGATCAAAGCGTAGACCAAGGTCGGGCTGATCAGGGCAAGGCCCTGGACGGACTCGGACTGCAGAAGGGCGTTTCGCCTTGCTCGCGTCATGCGCCGCGTGGACACCCCTTCGGCAGCTACCGTCATTGCAGCGACCCGGGCGTGATCTCGGTTGCTGGCTCGAACTGTTCCGCCATGATGCTCCCATCGACCGGGCCGGCTGCCTGTTCCCAATTTTTGCGGAGCGCGCTTTGCTGGTTGCGCTCAAGCTTGCCGGCTTTCTTTCATCATGAGCGCATCCGTGCATTGAAATCAAGCGCTATTTCTGTAATATTGATTGAACGGACATTCAAAATGAAGTGAAGAAAGCCGGCTTTCCTGCCCTTGGCGCTTCGCTTTCTGTCCGGTGAAATTACGCTCAGACGATGCGAGGCAATGATGGCGGCTGCAAGAGACCTAAGAGCGATG
Source organism: Mesorhizobium sp. M0615 (assembly GCF_040320805.1). Taxonomy (NCBI): domain Bacteria; kingdom Pseudomonadati; phylum Pseudomonadota; class Alphaproteobacteria; order Hyphomicrobiales; family Phyllobacteriaceae; genus Mesorhizobium; species Mesorhizobium sp. M0615. The sequence goes on from NZ_JAMYQI010000008.1 coordinate 33,834, forward strand.
GAAATGGCTGACGGTGGCGATGCGGTCGAGCTGGCCAAGCGCCATCTCATCCAGCCCTGGCCTTATGCCGGCTCGGTCGGCAATGAAGCGCGTGCGCTGATCGGCGAGGGCGATGGCATCTACCTCACCGATGTAACAGGCAAGCGACTGATCGACGGGCCGGCCGGCATGTGGTGCATCAATGTCGGCCACCGCCGCGAGGAGCTGGCCAGGGTGATGTACGACCAGGCGATGATGCTGTCCTACAACACGCCCTGGTATACGATGAATGCGCCGTCGGCCGAGCTCGCCAAGCGCCTCGCCGATCATGCGCCGGGCGATCTCAGCCATACCTTCTTCACCACCGGCGGATCGTCGGCTGTCGAGACGGCACTGCGCTTCATGCAGTTCTACAACAATGTGCGCGGGCGGCCGGAAAAGAAGCTGATCCTCAGCCGCGGCGGCGCCTATCACGGCTCGACCTATCTGTCGGCCTCGCTCAACGGCCGGCCGCGCGACCGCGACTGGATGGACGGCGCCGACGATCTGGTCGTCAAACTGTCCTCGCCAGACCCGTTCCGGCGGCCGAAAGGCATTGACATCGCCGCCTTCTGCGATTTCCTGGTCGATCAGTTTCGCGATGCGGTCGCCCGCGTCGGCGCAGAGAAGATCGGTGCTTTCGTCGGCGAACCGGTGCAGGCATCCGGCGGCGTCGTCGTGCCGCCGGATGGCTATCTCAAGCGCATTCGCGAAATCTGCAGGGACAACGATATCCTCTATATCTCCGATGAGGTGGTGACCGGCTTCGGGCGGCTCGGCCATGTCTTTGCCTCCGGCGATGGCTTCGGCATCGACCCCGACATGATCACCTTCGCCAAGGGCGTTACATCAGGCTATTTCCCGCTTGGCGGCGTCATCATCTCGGAGCGGCTGCTTCAGGAAATGCGCCGTTCCAACCATCCCGATGCGATGTTCGGCCATGGCCTGACCTATACCAGTCATCCCATCGGCTGCGCGGTGGCGCTGAAGAACCTCGATATCCTGGAAGACAGCGTGCTGGCCCACACGCGCGATGTCGCGCCCTATTTCCAGGCGCAGTTGAAGACGCTGGAGGAACTGCCGCTGGTTGGCGAAGTCCGCGGCATGGGCCTGATGGGCTGCGTCGAGTGCGTAGCCGACCGCGAAAGCAAGGATCCGCTGCAGCTCGACAAGGATGTCGGCAAGCGCATCGACGCGCATTGCCACGAACTCGGCCTCCTGGTCCGGCCGCTGATCAACATGTGCGTGATGTCGCCGCCGCTGATCATCACGCGAGAGCAGATCGACGACATGGTGGCGATCCTGCGCGAAGGCATTTCGCGGACCATGGACGATCTGCGCAAAGAGGGCGTGTGGCAGGGGTGACTGGCAGTTCCGCCCCTACACCTGCGAGCGCATAGCCTCATTGAGGTTCCACATGTCCTTCTCCTCCGGCGCCGTCTCCAGGCCCAGCACCGGGATCTGCTTGCGCAGATGGTCGTGGTGGGTGCGCACACCGTATTCGAGGTCGGAGAGATAAAAACCCTCGAAGGCCTCCGAGATCATGGACTCGTTTGACCAGACGGAAAGCTGCACGTCCTCGTTCATGGTATCGCGGTCGATGCGGTAGGCGAGATAGCGGGCGGCCGCCTGTTCCCGGGTCTCGTCGGGGTAGCGGTAGATGGCGCCGCGCAGCAGCGTCTCGCCGGTCGACAGCGGGAACTCCTGATAGAACTGCACCGATTCCGGCATGATCGACAGCGCGTTGTTGGGGAAGATGCCGTAATAGATCCAGGCCCTGCGCAGATGCTCCGGCAGGTGTGAGGCATCGGGCGTGAGCTTGATGTATTCGCGCACGCTCCAGCGCCGGCCGGCATGCGGATTGTAGGTGGCAAACGAGCGCGACACGCCGTTGATGAACGGCTCGTCGAAATAGGTCGAGCCGTAGAGATCCTGCAGCGCCGGATGCGCCATGGCGACGTGGTAGCCTTCATTGTCGACGTCGCGCACCGACTTCCAGTTGACCGGCGTTTTCTGTGTCCAGATGCCCCAGGACGGCACCATCTCGGCCACGTTGTAGTGTGCCATCTCGGCCTCGATCGGCTTCAACAGTTCGGCCACCGAAGGCTGCGGGCCGCCCTTGCGAAAGCGGACAAAGATGAAGCCCATCCATATCTCAAGGTCGAGCGGCATCAGGCCGAATTCGGTCTTGTCGAGCTCGGGGAAGGAGCGCGGCCGGGCGGCGCCGCGCAGCGTGCCGTCGAGATTGTAGACCCAGCCATGGAACGGGCAGACCAGCGCGTTCTTGCAGGTGCCCTGGCTGTCGGCGACGACGCGGCTGCCGCGATGCCGGCACATGTTGTTGAAGGCGCGCACGACGCCGTCCTTGCCGCGCACGATGAGCGCCCGCTCGCCGACCACGTCCATAGTCAGATAGTCGCCGGCATTCGGCACGTCGCAGACATGGCCGGCGATCTGCCAATGGTTGCGGAAGACGTATTCCTTCTCAAGTTCGAGAAGCGCGTCGGAGTGATAACTCCAGCCCGGCAGACCCCGCCGGTCCCAATCATTGGGGATCGCCACGTCACGGAGATGCGGGTTCATAAAAAAGCTCTTCTTTTATTGAATACTCATTCAATAAAACCATATTTTACATTGAAATGCAATGGCTTGTAGAAATCACAACTTTTCAAGTCGGCACAACAGGACCAGCTGAAAGCCAGAAAATCCCGGAATATCCGGGCGTTAACCGGGGGCGTGAAATAGCTGTCCGGCATGCGGATTTGGCCGTGCCGAGCTTGCAAACACGGCCCGCTCCGAGACGAAAATACCTGGCGTCCGCAAATTCGATCCGCAGTGTGAGCTTGTTCATAGTGCGGCCGACAGGAAGCGGGCTTGGTGCGTTCGCGGCCCGCCTGTCGTCAACATTTGATTGCCCGGATGAAACAGCTTCGCAAACGCATCTTGCCGTCGGCACATGACCGGATCTGTCCGGATATGCCCGAATTTCTTGTTTCAAACCTGTTACGCGGGCAAGCCAAGCGCATCATTCGCCCGTTACCAGGCGCGCTTAGGTTCGTTTCATAAGAAAACGAAGGGGAGCAGCAATGCATACGAAAGTCGAGATCACTAGCAACGAACGACGCGCCAAACTGGCACTGCGTCAGCGCGCCAGCGACCATCCGGTTGCGATGTTCTCCATGCTGGGCGCCTGCGCTCTGGCCGTCATGTTCCTGACACCGGCTTCCGGTCCGGCTTTTGCTTCGCTCAACCCGCCGGCCAATGTTGTCCAGGGCGCGCCGACCACCATCAAGACCGCCCGGCTGCCGGAGCCGGAAATCGATTTTGCCTGCCAGGGTCAGGCCTGGGGCGCCGAGAGCGCGGAGTGCCTGCGCGTCATCGCCGCCCAGTCCGGCGTGCACAAGGCGCGTTCCGTCCGCATGATCGCCAACGCAGCGCCGCTGACCACGACACCCAACGTTTTCTGAACCTCCCGAGCGCTTCCTCCCGCGCTCGTTCTTGGCTCCCGCCGCTTCCCTCGGTCGGGAGCCTCTTTTTTAGGGCCTATCGATATTCGGGTGAGGCCGGCCTGCGCATGGAGGTTCCCTGCGCTTCCGGTGCTCGCGTACTTCAAGTACGCTCCGCTCCGGTTCTCGGGAACCACCATTCTCGACTCGGCCTGACCCGAATCTCGATAGACCCTACATGGGTGCTTCCGAAAACTTAGCCGGCGGCGGCGACCTGGTCGGCTATTGCCGAGAGTACGCCGCGGACGTCCAGCGTCGAGAACGGCTTTTCCAGGATTTGCGGGCGCTGCGGCGCCGGCAAGGCTTCGATCTCGGCCTTGGCGCCGATCAGGTCGCCGGTGACCAGCACGAAGCGTTTGGCCAGCGCCAGGTTGTCGGCGAGCAATTCGCGGTAGATGGCAATGCCGCTGGTGCCGGGCATGCGCAAGTCGGAAAAGACGATGTCTGGCGGCATGTGGCCGGTCAAGGTCGCCGCCGCCGACGTCCAGGCCGGCACGACCCGCGACTTGATACCCATCAGTTCCAGGATGTCGGAGAGGGAGCCGGCGACGTCGGGTTCGTCGTCGATGATCAGCGCATGGCGCAAGCCGCTGGAACGAGCCGGGCTGTCGCCGGCTGCTGCCGCGCCGCCGGTGATTACCGGCAGCTGGACGACGAAGCGCGCGCCACGCGGCAGCACCTCCTCGAACCAGATATTGCCGTTGTGGCGCTCGACGATCGATTTCGAGATCGACAGGCCGATGCCGGTGCCGACGCCGACCGGCTTGGTGGTGAAATAGGATTCGAAGATGCGGCTGCGGATCGCCTCGGGAATGCCCGGTCCGTTGTCCTCGACCGAAAACCCGGGGTTGCCGCGATCGCTGCGGAATGTCCGCACCTTGATCAGGCGGTCGCCGCCGATACCGGCCAGAGCGTGTTGGCTGTTGATCAGGAAATTGGCGGCCACCTGCGTGACGTGGTCGGCATCGGCCATCGCCAGCAGCGGGCCGGGCGCGAAATCGGTGTCGATGATGATGCCGCTCGAGCGTGCGCCATAGGCGGTTACTTCGAGTGCGGCGCGGATCACCTGGTTGAGATCGGTCTCGGCCTGCGCCGCCGGATGCAGGCGCACCATCGACAGGAAGCTTTTGACGATGCGGCCGCAGCGCTCGGCAGCGGCGCGCACTTTCTCGGCGCGAACCTTGGTCTGCGGGTCGGTGGCGAATTCATGCAGCAGCGTCGACTGCGCAACGACCACGGCGAGCGGGTTGTTGAGCTCGTGCGAAACACCGGCCAGCAGTGAACCCATCGCCGCCATCTTCTCGTTCTGGTGCAGTTTTTCGCGCTGGCGGTTGATCTCTTCTTCGGCGCGCAGCTTATCGCGCAGATCGCGGATCGAACCGAAGATGAGCTGACGGTCAGCCACCCGCATCTCGGTCGCCGTCAATTCGATGGGAAACACCTCGCCGGCCGCATTCTGTGTCACGGTCTCAAGCCGTTGGCCAACCATCGGCGCGCCGCGGCCAGACATGTATTCGGCGCCCGAGACATAGCCCTTGCGGTAATATTCCGGCACCACGGTATCGAGCAGGTCCTTGCCGAGGATGTCGCTGCGCTGATAGCCGAACATCTTTTCGGCGGCCGGATTGAATTCGATGATCGAGCCGGTCTCGTCGATGACGATGATGGCGTCGAGCGACGCCTGCAGCATGGTGCGGCGGATGACTTCGCTGGCATGGGCGTCGGACGGCGAGTGCTCGATGGCGTCGCCGATGGCGAGCGCGATGATGTGCATCGTCGCCTCTTCCTCTTCGGTCCATTCGCGCTCGTTTAGGCAGTCATTGACCGCGAACGTGCCCCACAGATGACCGTGCGCGAACACCGATACCGACAGGAACGACTTGATGTGCTGCTTTTCGAAATCGGCCCTGAGGAACCCGTCGAGATCGCGCGTATGGCCGGCGAAGATCTTGCCTTGCCGCTCGTCCTCTCCAATCCGCTCCAGCAGCGGATCGGTATCGACGATCGACTGCATGATCACCGTCGGCGAAGCCAGTTCGCCGCCGAAGCGAGGATCGATCCAGTAGGCGGCGACCGATTGGGCGAAGCCCTGGCCGGGCAATTCGCGCAGCCTGAACAGGATGCCGCGCTGGCAATTCATGGCGCTGCAGAGCGTTTCGAGGATGGTTTCCATCTCGCGCTGCCAGTCGCCGGCATCGCGCAACCGGCGGACGACGCGCACAGCCGCCATCGCGGCGCTCTGGCGAGCGCCTTGCGGGTCCATACGTGGTGCTGGTTCAGCGGTCATGTCAGCCATCAGTAAAGGGCCGTCGAATTAGGCAGCTATGGAGCATTTCACGAAAAAGGTGAAACGCTCCATGTTTCAATGCAATCCCGAACGGAAATCGCTACGCACTGTTCCTGGAATTGCTAGAGCGTTTCACCGTTTCACGGAAACGGAGAAGCCTCTATCTCTTTGTTTTTACGCAATTCCGGGCGGAAAACCGCGTACACTTTTCCTGTAATTGCTCTAGTGCCCGTCACCGGTCGGCAGCGAGAAGATATAGCCTTCGCCGCGCACTGTGCGCAAAAATTTCGGATTGGCCGGATCGGTTTCGATCTTCTTGCGCAGCCGCATGATGCGAATGTCGACGGCGCGCGACGATTCAGGATCCTCAACAAAACCAATCGCCTCGGAGATCGCCGATCGCGTCAACAGCCGGTTGGCGCGGGTCAGGAAAACCTCCAGCACATCGAACTCGCTCTTGGCCATGTCGATGACGGCGCCGTTGGCGCCGGTGACAAGCCTGCCGTCGAGGTCGGCCTGGAACGGGCCGAAGGTCAGGCGGCGGCCGCCATCGGCTTGTGTCTTCGCCGCCTGGGGCGGGCTCGGCTGCGGAACGCGGCGCAGCACGCTGCGCACACGAGCCAGCACCTCACGCAACTCGTAGGGCTTGACGATGTAGTCGTCGGCGCCAAGCTCCAGCCCGACAATGCGGTCGAGTGCGGTGCCGGCAGCCGTGGCATAGATGATGCCGACCGGTATTTTCGAGCGCAGCCAGCGGCCGAGCGACAGTCCGTCCTCGCCCGGCATGGCGATGTCGAGAATGGCCAAATGAAACGATTCCGTCTCCAGCAAGGCGCGCGCCTCGGCCGCGCTTCCGGCCTGGGTCACATCGTAGCCGTTGGCGCCGAGATACTCGGCGACCGCGTCCCGGAGATCGGGCTCGTCCTCGACGATGACAATCCGTGCCCGCACTATGGCCTCGCTCCCGCTTTCAGCGGAAAGTAGATTGGGTATAAACATGATGTCCAGCACTCATATCCGGTTGCGGGGGAACGGGAAGAAAAACATGGCTGCACGATCCGTCATCGCGCTGGTTTCCGTCGCCGATGTGGTGGCCGGCGATCTTGCCGATCATCTCGACCGGCGCGGCCATGACGTGCGCGAGGCGCGGCAGCCCTGGGAAGCTGAATCCCTGCTTTCGGCCGGAGGCATCGATATCGTCATCGTCGGCGACAGCCTCAGCCAGGCGGAAGGGCGGGACCTGCTCAGGCGTTATGGCGGCGGCCAGAGCGCGGACGGGAAGGCGGGGCCGGATTTCATCCTGATCTGCCGGCCGGCCGATCTGGTCGACAAGGTGCTGGCGCTCGAGCTTGGCGCCGCAGATGTCGTCGAAAGTCCGCTCAATGTCAGGGAGCTTGCCGCGCGCATCGGCGGCCTGCTGACGCGGCGCGGCAGGTCCGCCCAGGAACTGATCGTGCTGGAAAATGCCACCGTCGATTTGCGGTCGGCCATCGTCATGCACCGTTCGGGTACGGAAGAACAGCTGTCGCCGGGCCAGGTGGCGCTGCTCAGGCTGTTTCTGGCCAGCCCGCGCAAGGTGCTGACGCGCGACGACATCATTGCGGCGGCGCCCGCCGAAAATGCCGATGCCTTCGACCGCTCGATCGATTCGCGCATCGTGCGGCTGCGCCGCAAGCTCGACACCGAAACCATCACAACTATACGCGGCGCAGGCTACCGGTTCGACCCGCCGACGCAGCGCGCCGACTGAGGGTCGGGAGGCTGGATTGTTCCTCGGCTCGCCCAAAAAAGCTGCGCAATCTCGGGCGCCATGCATAGGCGTCAGCGCACCACCAGAAGCGATGGTCCCGACGGCAATTCGCTGGCGACTACGATTTCGCTGGCGGCATGCGCGCGGTCCTTCAGGAGAACCGTGGCGAGACCGGCAAAGCCGAGCAGGCCTTGTGCATAGAGCAGTACCGAAAGCACGGAGGCTGCAGATTTCGTCTTCATCGGTTGTCCCCAAAAATCAGAACCGCGGGTGCTTCAGGATAAACCCGAAGTGCCCGCGTCGCCCACGGAGCCCCCCGTTGCGACGCGGGCCTTCGGTCCTCTCGGCAGCAAGTTGCCGGAGGGGCCGCGCATCCACTTCAACCCGAGGCCGACCCGCCAGAGGGCCCTGAGACGGTTGATGCGCAGACTGGAGACAATCCAGACCAAGGCTATGAACAGCGCGGCATGCAGCGTCGAAATCTCACCCGAATTCATCACCGCCAGTTTCGTCATCGGGGTGCCGGCTACTGTGCCGATGCCGCCGACGACAAATGCGGCGATGCTTATCCTGAAGAGCCAGGACAGGGTGGTCGATTTGATGCTCATTTTCGTTGGCGCCGGCTGTTCTCGTTGGGATGACTGTGCCGCGAGCCTGTAACCAGATCATGCCGCCCAGGCCGCGCTTTGTTGCAAGTCGGTTTCGAGCGAAGCCAATCTTCTTTCATATAAGGACATCAGCACTTTCGTTTGGGGGCGCGGTGCGTGATCGGGAGTGCGCAGCGAAGGCGGAGCACGCTTCCCTTGTCCACCTTGCTTGTTAACCAGAGGAAACAGATTCGAAACACAAACGAGCCTCAGCGAAGTCAGTCTGAAACATGGCGCGGGGATAAGGCGGCCACCGAATTGACGCCGGCAGGACCGGCAAAGAGGAGCCATCATGTACAAAGCCATTTCCGCCAAACTCATCAACGTCACCGCCGCAGCCGGCGGCGCCGCGCTTCTGCTTGGCACCGCCAACAGCACCGCCCATGCCGCGGCAAACCAGATCGTGGCGCGTGTTTCGCTGTCGCAGCAGACCATGGAAGTGCTGGTCGATGGCCGGCCGACTTTCGCCTGGAAGGTCTCGACCGGCGACAGTGCGCATGTCACGCCGACCGGCTCGTTCAAGCCGACCCGCATGCACGAGATGTGGCATTCGAAGAAATACGACAACGCGCCGATGCCGCATTCGGTCTTCTTCAGCGGCGGCTACGCCGTGCATGCGACCAACGCCATCAAGCGGCTGGGACGGCCGGCGTCGCATGGCTGCGTGCGGCTGCATCCCGACAATGCCGCCGACTTCTACCAGTTGGTCGAAACCTTCGGCCCGACCAACACCAGCATCGTCATCGTCAAGTAGCAGACTGCGTTTGGAGCGATGGTGCAGCGCAGCCGGCCAGGTCATGCCGCACCGCAAGTTCCCGCCTGAAGCTCCATCAGAGCTTCGCGGTAAATCAATCCAGTCAAAAAAGAGGCCGGAAATTTCCGGCCTCTTTTCGTTTGTTCGCTAACGCCGTTCGCAGCTCAGTCCGCGTGCACCGGCATCAGCTTCGGGTCTGGCTTTTCGGCGTGGTGCGGCAGGTCCTTGCTGGCGATGAAGGTGTAGAACATCGGCACCACGAACAGGGTGAACATGGTTCCGACCAGGATGCCGGTGAAGATCACGAGGCCCATCGAATAGCGCGCCGCCGCACCAGCACCACTGGACACGATCAGCGGCACGACGCCGAGCGCCATCGCCGCTGTCGTCATCAGGATCGGCCGCAAGCGCACCTTGGCCGAGGCGACGATCGCATCGCGCCGCCTCATGCCATGCAGCTCGCGCTGCTGGTTGGCGAACTCGACCAGAAGAATGCCATGCTTGGTGATCAGACCTATCAGTGTGATCAGGCCGACCTGCGTGTAGATATTGAGCGTTCCAAGCCCCAGATTGAGCGGCACGATGGCGCCAAAGATCGACAGTGGCACCGCCATCATGATGATCAGCGGGTCGCGGAAGCTTTCGAACTGCGCCGCCAGCACCAGATAGATGACGATTACGGCGGCTGCGAACGCGATAAGGATCGTGTTGCCCTGCTCCTTCTCCTGCCGGGACTGGCCGGAATAATCGATGAAGAAGGTATCGGGCAGGCTCTCCTTGGCAAGGTTCTCCAGGGTCTGCAGCCCGTCGCCCGTGGTGACGCCGGGAAGCGGCAGCGCTGATATCGTCGCCGAGTTCAGCTGGTTGAACTGCTCGATCGCGGCCGGCGCGGCGTTGGTCGAAATCTTCACTACCGCTGAAAGCGGCACCATTTCGCCGGTCACGCTACGCACGAAATATTCGCCGAGCTTCTCGGGATTGTCGCGGAATTCCTTCGGCACCTGCGGGATGATGTCGTAGCTGTTGGAGTCGCGGTCGAACTGAGCCACTTCGGCGCCGCCGACCAGCAGCGTCAGCGTCTGGCCGATGTCGGCGATCGGCAGGTTGAGAGCCGCCGCGCGGTCGCGGTCGATGGTCACCGTCACCTGCGGAGCGTCAAAGGACATCGAGTTTTGCACGACGATGAAGCGGCCGGAGGCCTGCGCCTTGTTCTTAATCTGCTCGGCCGCCTCGTAGACCTCGGCGGAACCACCGGTCGAGCGCACCACCATGGAGATCGGCAGGCCGCCGCCGGAGCCCGGCAGCGTCGGCGGCGCGAAGACGAAGGCCTCGACGCCGGCCACCTTGCCGAGGCGTCCCTGGATATCGGCTTGAAGCTCCTTTGAGTTGCGCTGGCGCTCGGCCCAATCCTTGAAGGCGAAGCCGACAAAGGCGCCGTTGGTGGCGCCGCCAAAGGCAACGGCAGAGAATTGCGCCCTGGTTTCGGGAATGTCCTTCACCAGGCCGAGGATCTGGTTGACGTAGGTCTCGGTGTAGTCCGAGGTCGCGTAGCGCGGTGCCGTCACGATCGACAACAGGAAGCCCTGGTCCTCTTCCGGCGCCAGTTCGCTCGAGGTCTTGGTGAACATGAAGCCGGTGAGCGCAACCAGCGCCACGACCATCAGCAGTGTCACCGGTCGATTTCTCAAGGAGGCGGTGACCGCCCGCTCATAGACATGCTCGACACGGCTGAAGGTTCCGTCGACGACGCGCTGGAAGCGACTGTGCGATCCCGCCTTGAGCAGACGCGCCGCCATCATCGGCGTGATGGTGACGGCTATGAGGCCGGACAGCACCACCGAACCGGCGAGCGTCACCGCGAACTCGCGGAACAGCGCGCCGGTCAGGCCGCCGGTGAAGGCCAGCGGCGCGAACACGGCGGCGAGCGTGATGGTCATGGCCACGATGGCGGAGAAAATCTCGCGCATGCCGTTGAAGGCCGCCTGCATCGGCGACATGTGGTCCTCCTCCATGTGGCGATGAATGTTCTCCACCACCACGATAGCGTCGTCGACGACAAGGCCGATGGCCAGCACCATGGCCAGCAGCGACAGAAGGTTGATCGAATAGCCGACCGCAAACAAAAGAAAGCAGACGCCGACCAGCGACAGCGGGATGGTCACGATCGGCATCATCACCGAGCGGAATGAGCCGAGGAACAACAGGATGACCACGACGACGATGGCGACGGCTTCGGCGATGGTCTTGAACACTTCATCGATCGAGGCGCTGATCTGTTCGGTGGAATCGTAGACGATTTCGATGGTCATGCCTTTCGGCAGCGTCTCTTGAATCAAAGGCACGATCTTGTGGATCGCCTCCGCCGTTGTCAGCGGGTTGGCGGCCGGCGTCGGGAAGATGGCGAGGAAGGTGCCGGGCTTGCCATTGAAGCTCACCCTCGTGTCGGTGCTCTCGGCGGCAAGCTCGACTCGCGCCACGTCGCGCAAGCGCACCACCTGGCCGTCCGTCGAGCGCAGCGGAAGCTCGGCAAAGGCCTCAGGCGTCTGCAGCGTCGAGCGAACCGTGATCGAGGAGACGACATATTCGTTCTCGGTGTTGCCGGGCGCCGACAGGAAGTTGGAGTTGTTGATCGCCGCCAGCACTTCGGCGGCGGTGACGCCACGCGCAGCAAGCTTGACCGGGTCGATCCAGACCCGCATCGAATATTCCTCGGCGCCGAAGATCTGCACGTCGGCGACACCTTCGACCGTCGACATGCGGGGCCGCACGACGCGCTCGATATATTCGGTGAGCTGCTCCTTGCTCATGTTCGGATTCTGCATCGAGATGTACATCATCGCGAACTCTTGGCCGGTGCCCTTGACGATGACCGGGTCCTTGGATGCATCCGGCAAGGTGCCGCGTACGCCCTGCACCTTCGACAGGACCTCGGTGAGCGCGACATCCGGATTGGAGCCGAGCTTCATCTGGACGACCACAGTGCTCGAAGACGGCCGGCTGGACGAGGTGACGTAGTCGATGTTCTCGGTCGAGGCGACGGCCCGCGCGATCGGGGCGGAGATAAAGCCCTGGATCAGGTCGGCGCTGGCGCCGGGATAGGCGGTGGTGATGGTGATCGCCGTCTCGTCAACCTTGGGATACTGCCGGATCGACAGGTTGAAGATGCCCTGGAAACCCAGGAGCAGGATCATGCAGGCGAGGACGGTGGAGAGGACCGGCCGGCGAATGAAGATGTCGGAAAAGTTCATTGCTGAGCCTGCTGGTTAGCCGACTTGCTGGGGTCAATGGTGTTGTCGACAGCGACGGACATGCCGTTGAAGAGACGGTTCTGACCGGCGGTGACGACCTCGTCACCGGTCTTGATGCCCTCGATGATCTCGACCATGCCGTCGTTGCGGCGGCCGGGCTTCACGAACACCTGCGACAGCACGAGCGCCGGCTTTTCCGGTTCTGCCGCGGGCTTCGCGGGGTCGACAGCCGGCTTGTCCGCGGGCTTCGCCGCGGCGTCTTCGGCAGCCGGTTTCGCGTCTGCCGGCTTTGCATCTGCCGCCGGCTTTGCTGCGTCGGCCCCCGCGGCAGGCTTTTCCTCGGGTTTCGCGGCTGGGGCGCCTTCCGCCGGCTTCGCCGGAACGACGACGAAGACGAAGTCGCCATAGAGGCTCGACGTCAATGCCGTCTGCGGCAAGGACAGAATGTTTTTCTCCTGCGGCAGCTCGACGCGAACCTGGACGAACTGGCCGGGCGTCAGCTTGCCGTCAGGGTTGGCGACCTCGCCGCGGACGGACACCAGGCGGCTTGAAGCGTCGATCTTGGGATCGATGCCGCGAATGGAGCCGGCAAACGGCATGTCGGCGCCGCCGCCGGTGCCGCCGAGGCCGAGCCGCACCGCCTGGCCTATCTTGAGCAGCGGCAGCTGCTGTTCGGGTACCGAGAAATCGACCCGCATGGTGTCCAGATCCTGCAAGGTCACCACTGCGTTGCCGGGCGAGAGATATTGGCCGAGGTCGATCTTGGGGATGCCCACGGTGCCGGCGAACGGCGCCGTCAGCTGCTTCTGATCAAGCACGGCCTGCAGCTTGTTGACCTGCGCCGCGGAAGCCGATGCAGCGGCTTGAGCGGTGTCGAGCGTGGCGTCCGTGCCGACGCCGCGCCGTTGCAGTTCCAGCGCGCGTTCGAGTGCCGTCTTGTCGGACACGGACTGCGCCTTGGCCGCGACGAGATCCGCGCGTTCGACGGCATCGTCGAGCTGCAGCAGGACCGAATCGGCAGGCACCTTCTGGTTGGCATGGAAAAGGATGTCCTTGACGATGCCGCTGGTCTCGACGGTAAGGTCGACACCGCGCACGGCGCGTACCGTGCCGATCGCCTCGACGCCCGGCGTCCAGTCGGAAGGCTTGACGACAACCGTCGATACGGTCGTCGCCGGCGGCTTCATGGTGGCGAAATACTGTTTGATAGCGTTGTCGCGGAACAGGTTGAAGCCGACAACGCCGACGCACACCAAAGCGAGCAGAAGCAGAATTGCGGTGATAGAGATGAAGCGCTTCACGAACTGTCCCCTCGGCCGATGTCCGGCAAAATAGCCGAATAGCGGGACACTTATCGACGCCAGGTCCCGATTACAAATGACGGCGAACTTACTGTACCGTCTGGACGGTCTTGTCAATTCCGCCTAGGCTGGTGCGGGGGAAGGGATCGATGAAGACCCAAAGGGCAAATTCGCGCGACAAGATACTCGCCGCCGCCGCCGATGTCGCACGCGAGACCGGTCCCGGCAGCCTGTCGCTTGACGCCGTCGCCAGCCGCGCCGGCGTGTCGAAAGGCGGCCTGTTATATAACTTTCCGACCAAGGCCAAACTGATGCAGGGCCTGGTGGAGAATTACCTGCGCGCGTTCGAGCTGGCGCTGGAATCGGGCCGTGTCGCCGGCGCCAGCGGCGAGAGCCTGCTCGCCACCTATATCCGGCTCTCGGCGGATGATTGCGAGGAGCCGAAGCCGACGGCTTCGTGGATATTCTCGGCGATCGCCGAGGATCCGGATTTCCTGACGCCGATAAAAGCCTTCAAGTCGCAGCTGCTGCAGCGGCTGAAGAGCGAGACGCCGGACCTCAAGACGCTGCTGGTCTGCTTTCTGGCCATCGAAGGGCTGCGCAGCATGAACCTCTTCGATTCCGACGTGCTGTCCGCCGACGAACGCCACTTGCTGGTATCGGCCCTGCTGGAGATTGCAGGATAGCTCAGGGCGTCGCGTCGAAGAAGCGATACGGGCCGGGCGGAAGGACGGTTGGTGAGCGGCATGGCATAGGCACGCATCACGACATCGGCGATTTCAAGCTACAGCCCCCCTGATTCGTTGGATGATGGTTCAGGAATGACTGCGCGAATGCGCGGCCGACTATGTTGCGCCGCACCATAACACTGCCGTGTCAGCCTTGAGGCGGCGCTCGGCGAGGCCGGCAAAGCGCGTTTTAGGGCTGTGATGGCGCCGACATATGGTTATGGCATTGTCATGTTGCGGCGCACAAACTATGTGCCTTTGTAGTAGTCCTAACAGTCGCGAGATCTCCATGGGTTCCCTTTCTTCCAAGAATGCGCTCGTCACCGGATCGACCAGCGGCATTGGCCTGGCCATTGCCCGCGCCCTTGCCGCCGAGGGCGCCAACGTCACGATCAACGGCCTTGGCGAAGCCGCGGCGATCGAACAGGAGCGCGCCGGCATCGAGAAGGATTTCGGCGTCCAGTGCCGCTACTCCGGCGCCAACATGATGGACGGCGCAGCGGTGACCGCCATGCTGCGCGAAGCCGAGCAGGCCTTGGGCAGCCTCGACATTCTGGTCAACAATGCCGGGATACAGCATGTCGCGCCAATCGAGGAGTTTCCCGACGACAAGTGGGAAGCCATCATCCGCATCAATCTGCTTGCCGCCTTTTACGCGATCAAGGCCGTGGTGCCCGGCATGAAGGCGCGCAAATGGGGCCGCATCATCAACACCGCGTCGGCGCATGCACTGGTCGCCTCGCCGTTCAAGTCGGCTTACGTCTCGGCCAAGCACGGCATAGCGGGTCTGACCAAGACGGTAGCGCTGGAAGTCGCGCAGGACGGCATCACCGTCAACGCCATCGCGCCCGGCTATGTCTGGACGTCACTGGTCGAAAAGCAGATCCCCGACACGATGAAGGCGCGCGGCATGACCGAGGAACAGGTCAAGCGCGACGTGCTCCTGGCGGCACAGCCGACGAAGCAATTCGTCACCGTCGAGGAGCTCGCCGCGCTGACACTGTTTCTGTGCTCGGACTCGGCCAGGCAGATTACCGGCACGACTTTGCCGATGGATGGCGGCTGGACGGCGCAGTAGGCGCGCTCCCCCGGCGCCGCTCTTTCCTTGACAAAGACGAAAGATCAATCCAGCATTGTGGCAAGGGGTTCCTTCGCGACGACCCCGTGAGGCGTCAGCCCAATGATCGCGTCCAAACTCTCACTCTGGAGGTGGACGCCATGCCGTCAACAACCGCAATCACCGTAGCGCAGCTTTCCCGCCTTGTCGGTCTGTCCGACGCGCCTGTTCTTGTCGATGTCCGCATCGACGAAGACTACGACGTCGATCCGCGGCTGCTTCCGGCCTCGTGCCGGCGCGACTTCAAGTCTGTTTCGAGCTGGGCGGCCGAGTTCACGGGGGCTCATGCTGTCGTCATCTGCCAGAAGGGGCTGAAGCTCTCGCAAGGCGTTGCCGCATGGCTGCGCCATGAGGGCATTGCTGCCGAATCCCTTGAAGGCGGCTTCGAGGCGTGGCAGGCGGCCAAGGGACTTCTGGTCAAGGCCGACAAGATACCGCCCCGCGACGACAAGGGCCGCACGGTCTGGGTGACGCGTGCCCGCCCCAAGGTCGACCGCATCGCCTGTCCTTGGCTGATCCGCCGCTTCGTCGATCCCTCGGCGGTGTTCCTGTTTGTCGAGCCGTCTGAAGTGCTGGCGGCCGCCGATCGGTTTGGGGCGGTTGCCTTCGACATCGACGACGTGTTCTGGAGCCATCGCGGCGAGCGCTGCACCTTCGACACGATGATCGAAGAGTTCGGGTTGCGGTCCGAAGCGCTCGATCGCCTTGCGCTGATCGTGCGTGCAGCCGATACGGCGCGCCTCGATCTCGTACCGCAGGCGGCCGGGTTCCTCGCTGCATCGCTCGGGCTGTCGCGCATGTTCCGCGACGATCTCGAACAGCTTGATGCCGGCATGCTGCTCTACGATGCGTTCTTCAGATGGTGCCGCGATGCCACTGACGAAACCCACAATTGGCCCAGCGCGGGCAAAGCGCCATGAGCGCCCTCGCCGCGGACGACGATGCACAGGCTACCGAGGCTCCGATCGTCCCGACCTTCCGCCAAGCCGCGAAACTGTGGGCAAGGATCGGCCTGCTCTCCTTCGGCGGGCCGGCCGGACAGATCGCGCTGATGCACAAGGAATTGGTCGAGGATCGCCGCTGGATCGGCGAGCAGCGGTTCCTGCATGCGCTCAACTACTGCATGCTTCTGCCAGGCCCCGAGGCACAGCAGCTCGCCATCTATATCGGCTGGCTGCTGCACCGGACCGCCGGCGGCCTCGTTGCCGGCATCCTGTTCGTGCTGCCCGGTGCGTTTGTCATGCTGGGCCTCAGCATCTTCTACGTGCTTTACAATGATGCGCCCGTCATCGAGGCGCTGTTTTTCGGCATCAAGGCGGCGGTGCTGGCCGTCGTCGTCGAGGCGGTCCTCCGCATCGGCAAACGGGCGCTCAAGAACCGGGTGATGATGGCGATCGCGGTGGCCGCGTTCCTTGCCATCTATGTCATCAGGCTGCCGTTTCCGCTGATCATCCTGGTTGCAGGGCTGACCGGCTGGATCGGCAACCGCTTGGCACCGGCGCGTTTTTCCGGAGCCGCACGCGGCAAGGACAATTTGCCCGATGTCAGGGGCGCCGTCGACGTCATGTTCGAACGCGGCGAACTCGCTCACACCAAGCCGACGAAATGGCACGCGCCGCGCACCATCGCGATCTGGCTGCCGATCTGGCTCGGGCCGGTCGTACTGATCCTGGCGCTGACCGGCCCTGCCAGTGTTTGGGCACAGCTTGGCGGCTTCTTCAGCCTGATGGCGGTGGTCACATTCGGCGGCGCCTACGCCGCGCTCTCCTATGTCGCGCAGGCAGCCGTGACCTCGTTCGGCTGGCTGGCGCCGGGTGAAATGGTCGATGGGCTTGGCCTGGCCGAGACGACGCCGGGACCATTGATCCTGGTGCTGCAATTCGTCGGCTTCGTCGCCGCCTATCGTCACGCCGGTGCGATGGGACCGCTTGTCGCCGGATCGCTCGGCGCATTGCTGACGCTCTGGGTGACGTTCGTGCCGTGCTTCTTCTGGATCTTTCTCGGTGCCCCCTACATCGAAGCGCTGCGCGGCAACAAGGCACTGTCGGCGGCGCTGAGTGCGATCACGGCGGCTGTCGTCGGCGTGGTGATGAACCTTGCGCTGTGGTTCGCACTGCATGTCGTCTTCGGCGCGGTGCACCGCGTTGGCCTGGGCATGGAGGTGCCGGTGCTGTCGTCGCTGGATTGGCGTGCCGCGCTGCTGGCGGCAGCCGCTATGGTCGCCATGCTGAAACTGAGGATCGGCATGCTGCCGACATTGGCCGGCTCGGCGCTGGCCGGACTGGCGCTGCTGGCCTTGCCTGCGTAGCGTCCGAAGGCGCGACCACCCATTATCACAGCCGGATTTTTGAGGTATGCCGGGCCGGCGCACAACGGTCGCGGGCGCTGGTAGGATCAGCGCTGGCCCCGGAGATACCCTTTACGTCGAACCCGATACCGCCAAGCTGAACCTGCTCGACGCGGAGAGCGGCGCGCTGGCGAACTGATTTGACGAGGTTGGCCGAGCTGTTCAAAGTCGATCCTGGATCGCACAACGGGATATGACATGGTGGATTCCGATCGGATCGACAAGCTGATCGCAGGGGTGCCCCCCGCCTTGGCGCTTCGTGCCGGGCTGGACCTTGGCATCTTCACCTGGCTCGGCGGCGATGCTGCGACTGCCGACAGCCTTGGGGCAGCGCTCAAAGTCGAGCCCGCTCGTCTGTCGCGGCTCCTCTACGCGCTCGCCAGCATAGGTCTCCTCGACGTCGAGGATGGTCAGTTTCGCAACGGAGCCGAAGCGTCGGAGTTTCTTGACGCGTCCAAGCCGACCTATCGCGGCGGCGATCATGTGCTGCTGCGCGAACTCTGGGGAGCCGACCTTTTGACCGCAGAGTCGCTGCGGCAGAACCGGCCGGCCGCGCTGCACGACTTTTCCGAAGCGGGGCCAGAATCCGCAGCGGCCTTCAGCCGCATGCTCGCACCGGGAGGGGTGATTTTCGGCCGAAATCTCGCCCGTGAACTGGACTTCTCGGCGGTCAGTTCGGTGATCGACATCGGCGGCGGCGCCGGGACCATTCTGGTCGGTCTTCGCGAGCGATGGCCGCATATTGCGGCGACTTTGATGGAACTCCCGACGGTCGCGGCGGTCGCACCAGCGATCCTGTCGGAATACGGTGCCGGCGATGTGGTTGTCGAAGAAGGCGACATAACGGTCGCGCCATCGACCGGCCGGCATGACTTGGCAATCCTGAAGGCTGTCGTCCAGGTCCTGCCGCCGGACCAGGCGCGCAGTTCGATCCTGAACGCGGCGCGTTGCCTCACCCAAGGAGGCGAGATCGCAATTGCGGGGTGGGGTGTCGTCGATGACGACCGTCTCGGCCCGCCTGAGGGTGTCTTTCTCAATCTCACCTTCCTGAACCTTTACCGCGCAGGCGAATCGTACACGGAAGGTCAGTATCGCGGGTGGATGGCCGAAGCTGGGTTCCGGGATATCTCCAGGTCGCAGCTGACCGACGGCACCACGTTGTTTCGTGGGCGCCTCACGGACTGATCGTGGCTGCTGGTGATCCCGACAGGAATCGAACCTGTGACCTACAGATTAGGAATCTGCCGCTCTATCCTACTGAGCTACGGGACCACGCGGCCCGACACATAGCCGCTTCCGATCGTTTCGCCAAGAGGGCTCGCCGAAGGCAATGAAGAGGCCGGCCGAAGGCAATTCGGCCGGCCTTTCGGCGGCATATGTCAGGCTGCGAGCGCCGTTTCGGCCAGTTTTACCCAGTAGCTCATGCCGTGCGGGATGACTTCGTCGTTGAAGTCGTAGGCCGGATGGTGGAGGCCGGCGGTCTCGCCATTGCCGATGAAGATGAAGGCGCCAGGGCGGGCTTCCAGCATGTAGGAGAAGTCTTCGCCGCCCATCACCGGCTGGATGGCGCGGTGGACCTGGGTGTCGCCGGCGACATTTGCCGCGACATCGCCGGCAAAGACCGTTTCTTCCGGATTGTTGAAGGTCACGGGATAGTTGGCGTCATAGTCGACGGTGATCGTCGCGCCGAAGGCGGTGGCTATTCCTTCGCAGATGGTGCGGATGCGCTCTTCCGATTTCTTGGCGATCTCTTTCTTCAGCGTTCGCACCGTGCCGGCGATCTCGGCGGTCTCGGGAATGACGTTGTAGGCGTCGCCGGCGTGGAATTTCGTCACCGAAACCACCACCGCCTCGACCGGATCGGTGCTGCGCGAAGCGACCGTCTGCAGGGCGCCGACCAGCTGGCTGGTGATGACGATCGGGTCGATCGTGCCGTGCGGCATCGCCGCATGGCCGCCGCGGCCCTTCACGGTGATGGTGAACTCGGCGGTCGCCGCCATGATCGGACCCGGCCGGATGGCGAACTGGCCGACCGGCAGGCCCGGCATGTTGTGCATGCCAAAGACGCGCGAAATGTCGAAACGCTCCATCATTCCGTCCTTGACCATCTCGTTGCCGCCGCCGCCGCCCTCTTCGGCCGGCTGGAAGATAACCGCGACCGAACCGGCGAAATTGCGCGTTTCGGTCAGATATTTGGCGGCGCCCAAAAGCATCGCCGTATGGCCGTCATGGCCGCAGGCGTGCATTTTGCCAGGCACGGTCGAGGCATAGGGCTTCCCGGTGATCTCGTTGATCGGCAGCGCGTCCATGTCGGCGCGCAAGCCGATGGTCGCGCCTTGCCCCTTGCGGCCATGGATGATGCCGACGACGCCGGTCTTGCCGAGGCCCGTCACCACGTCGTCGCAGCCGAATTCCTTCAGCTTCTCGGTGACGAAGGCGGCGGTCTTGAAGACATCGAAATTCAGTTCTGGCGTTTGGTGCAGATGGCGTCGCCAGCCGGCAACTTCATCCTGCATCTCGGCGGCGCGGTTGAGAATCGGCATAATGGTTCCATCTCGCTGTTGGAGCAGACGATCTGGCCTGCTTGATTGCAAT
This sequence comes from Mesorhizobium sp. M0615, assembly GCF_040320805.1. Classification (NCBI taxonomy): domain Bacteria; kingdom Pseudomonadati; phylum Pseudomonadota; class Alphaproteobacteria; order Hyphomicrobiales; family Phyllobacteriaceae; genus Mesorhizobium; species Mesorhizobium sp. M0615. The sequence continues at coordinate 54,132 of NZ_JAMYQI010000008.1, forward strand.
TGTGATTGCCATGCTTGTTGCCATCTTGGCACTTTGCCATCTTGGCGTCACATAGGGTAAATAGCACCCCAGACAATGTGATCCGGAAATTGAGGGCCGGATCAGGTCATGCTGGCCATCGCGTAACGAAATCTTACGGAGCCAGGGGCGACTACGGCAAGAGGCGATTTCGGATTCCATGATGCGGCACAGCCATATCCTCAAATTACTGCTAACGGGCGGCTTGGCGCTACCCATGCTGGCTGGGCCAGCTTTGGCCAATCCGGTGATCCTGTTCGACCTCAACAGCGGCAAGGTTCTGCAGCACCAGGACGCATTCAAGCGCTGGTATCCCGCTTCGCTGAGCAAGCTGATGACCGCCTATGTCACCTTCCGGGCGATTGCCGCCGGCGAGGTCCAGCTCGATTCACCGATCAAGGTGACCAAGCATTCGGCGGGCGAACCGCCGAGCAAGATGGGCTTCAAGCCGGGCTCGGTGATGCGGCTCGACAATGCGTTGAAGATGATGCTGGTCAAATCGGCCAACGATATCGCCATGGCCATCGGCGAAAACATAGGCGGCTCGCAGGCCGGATTCGCCGTTCGCATGAATGCGGAGGCGGCGCGGCTTGGCATGACCGGAACGCATTTCGTCAATCCGAACGGCCTGTTTTCGCCGGAGCAGTACACGACGGCGCGCGATCTTGCCCTGCTGGTGATGGCGATCCGCAAGGAATTCCCGCAATACGCCCCCTGGTTCTCGATCGAAGGCCTTGCCGTCGGCAAGAAGGCGATCTCCAACTACAATCTCTTGATCGGGCGCTATCCAGGCGCCGACGGCATGAAAACCGGGTTCGTCTGTCCCTCGGGCTTCAACATGATCGGCTCGGCGACACGCAATGGCCGCACGCTGGTCGCGGTCGTGCTCGGCGAAAAATCGGCGATCAGCCGTGCCGAGACCGCCGCCAGGCTGCTTGACCAGGGCTTTGCCATGCCCGACCCGAACTGGCTCACGGTCGCGGCCATGCCTTCCTATGGCGATACAATGTCACCCAACGACATGCATGATGAGATCTGCAGGAAGAAGGCGCCGCACGAGCAGTCCGAGGCGGCTCCGCCGGTGGCCGCGAAGGGCGCCGACGTGCCGAAATCGCCCTATCAGGAAAAGCTCGACCACGTGCCGACGCTGGTTGCAGTCGGCCTCGGCGGCGCCACCGGGCCGGCGCCGAAGGCGATGCGCGACCAGGGCGGCCAGGAATACGCCGATGTGCCGCTGCCGAGCTGGCGGCCAGACATTCCGGCGCCAAAGGGCGCCGAACCGGCCGTGGTGGGCCAGGCAACCGCGGTGCAGGGCGACCAGCTGGTCAAAGCCGCGAACTAGGAGATGGCTGGCTTTCCGATACCCGTCACGGTGGTCACCGGCTTCCTCGGCGCCGGCAAGACGACATTGCTCAACCGGCTGCTCAAAGATCCGGCACTGGTCGACACGGCCGTCATCATCAACGAATTCGGTGAGGTGGCGATCGACCACCTGCTGGTCGAGCAGGCCTCGGACGGCATCATCCAGTTGTCCGACGGCTGTCTGTGCTGCACGGTGCGCGGCGAACTGGTCGATACGCTGGCTGACCTCGTCGACCGGCTGCAGACCGGCCGTATCGCCCGCCTTGCCCGCGTCGTTGTCGAAACCACCGGGCTCGCCGATCCGGCGCCGGTGCTGCAGTCGATCATGGCGCATCCCGCCCTTGTGCAGGCCTTCCGACTTGATGGCGTCATCACGCTGGTCGACGCGGTCAACGGCAATGCGACGCTCGACGGCCATGTCGAGGCGGTCAAGCAGGTGGCGGTCGCCGATCGCATCGTGCTGACCAAGGTCGATCTGGCCAGCGATCCCGGCGACGTCGATGCTTTGCGAACGCGACTCCATCAGCTCAATCCAGGCGCCGTGGTGCTGGACGCCGGCGACGGCCGAACCGGCGTCACGGCGCTGTTCGATTGCGGCCTCTACAATCCGGCGACCAAATCCGCCGATGTCCGGCGCTGGCTCGGCGAAGAAGCCGCCCATGAGCACCACCATCATCATGATCATGACCACGGCGAGCATGAGCACCACCACCGCCACGATTCCCGCGTGCGCTCCTACTCGCTGGTCCATGACGGCCCGGTGCCGTTTTCGGCGATCGAGATGTTCCTCGACCTGCTGCGTTCTGCGCATGGCGACAAGCTTTTGCGGATGAAGGGCGTCATCGAGCTTGCGGAGGACCCGTCGCGGCCGCTTGTCGTCCACGGGGTGCAGAAGATCCTGCATCCGCCGGCGCGGCTGCTGGCCTGGCCGGACGGCCAACGCGGCACCAGGCTGGTGCTGATCACGCTCGACATGCCGGAAGATTATGTGCGCCGGCTGTTTTCCGCCTTCACCAACCGGCCGTCGATCGACACGCCGGATCGCGCGGCGTTGGAGAGCAATCCGCTGGCGATAGCCGGGGGCTGATTGTCAGGCTCGCTATGCGCCGCGTTCGACCAGGAAGCGGTGGCCGCCGCTGACGGCTGATGTTTCAACAAGCTGGTGGCCAGCGTCGGCGCAAAAGGCGGGGATGTCGATGACCGCCAGCGGGTCGGTGGTCTCCAGCCAAAGCCGGCTGCCCGGCTGCATTGCCGCCAAGCGTTTTTTCGCCTTGAGAACGGGCAGGGGGCAGTTCAGGCCCTTGAGGTCATAGATCGCGGTGTGATTTGTTTGTTTGTCTTCATGCATGTCTTTGTCCCAAAACCGCTGCGCACTTTTGGGCGACATGCATCGGCAAGGCGAAAAACCTCAGCCGCCGAACATGCCTAGCAGCTTGTTCTTGATCTTCGACATCCGGCTTTCGTCCGCCGGCGGTTCTGCAGGCACCGCCTCGACGCTCGCAGTGGCGACCGGCTGCTGGGGGGCCTGCTTGGCTGCTTCCTTTTCGGCCAGCGCTTGGGCCTTTGCGGCTTGCTTTTCAGCCAGTGCCTGGGCCTTGGCGGCTTTCGCAGCCTCGATGGCAGCAACCCGCTGTTCCTCGGCCTTGCGCTTGGCTTCCTTCTCTGCGTCCAGCGCCGCCATCTTGCGGCCGGCGGGCGAATCGATGCGGCCCATGCGCGCCGTCTCGGTCAGCGTGCCGTCGGAATTCAGCGACGGCGGTTCGATCGGCACGCGCTCGCCCCGGGCGCGGCGCTTCGACCATTCGGAAACGATGGCGGCTTCCTTGATGCCGGCAATGGTCGGCTTGGGCGCCGGCACGCTGGCTTTGACCGCGCCGGTGAAGGCCGCGTCATAGCTGCTTTGATAGGCGTTGAGTGCGCTCTTCAGCGAATCCGGCTGCGTGGTCGCCGGGCAGGCGCCGGTCGGATCGAATGTCGTGCCCTCGGGCGCCACCTGGTTGAAGACATAGCGCTTGTCGCAGACATCGACTTTCGGCGGCACCTTGGTGATCTCGAAATTGTCGTAACCGACCTTCAGCATCTTCCAGAACTCATAGTTCGGGTCGTTGCGGTAACGCGCCATGTTGGCGGCGGTCATGCGGAATGGGAAGGCCTGGATCTGGAACTCGGTCTGGCCGCCCTGGAAGGCATCGCGACCAAAAGCGTAGATCTGCTCGATCTGCGGATCGGTCATCGAATAACAGCCCGACGACGAGCAGGCGCCGTGCACCATGAGATTGGCGCCGGTGCGGCCATTGGCACGGTCATAGGCGTTGGGATAGCCGATGTTGAAGGACAGGTGATAGTTCGAGCGCGGATTCATCTGCGACGGGCGGACCGTATAGAAACCTTCCGGCGCCTGGCGGTCGCCCTCGGTGTATTTCGGGCCGAGCTTGCCCGACCATTTGCAGATGTCGTAGCTGGCGACCATCTCGTAGCGGCCGGTGGTCTTGGCCTTCCAAATTTCGAGCTTGCCTTCTTCCTTGAAGATGCGAGCCATCACCGACGAGGTGCGGATCATGCCCTTGGCCTTCATGTCGGCCAGGATCTTGTCCGGCAGCGGCTTGCTGGCTTCCGGCGCAAAATTCTTCATAGAGGAATCGTTGCAGCCGGCAACGCCAAGCGCGGCGATCAGAAGTGCGGTGCGGGCAAGCTTGGTAAACATGGATACGGCTATGTCTTTTTCTCGCGTCACGGGCCGGATAGCGCCCGGTCCGGTATGCTGAACACTGACGGACACCCTAAGCCCGTTAACCTTGAAAATTCCTTACCGCAAGCGTCGGACGGCGTCCCCCACGGCAATTCGCCCGGTGTCACGGATTTTTTATTGAGCCGAATGCGGCGGCATTTTTATGGCGAAATTGCTCCTTGACGCCACATTGCGGTGCGTTGCCCGCCGAAATCAGAGGCTGCGGCCCATCGCCAGGTATTTTTCGCGGCGCTGCTCGCGAAAATCGGTATTGGCGCCGGCAAATTCCTTCATCGTCTTGGCAATGAGGTCGCCGGTGGCGGCGATCACCGTTTCGGGCGCGCGCTGGGCGCCGCCGAGCGGCTCGGCAATGATGGCGTCGATGATCTTCATTTCCAGAAGGTCCTGGGCGGTGATCTTCATGTTGGTCGCCGCATCCTTCGAGCGCGTGGTGTCGCGCCACAGGATCGAGGCAGCGCCTTCCGGCGAGATCACCGAATAGATGGCGTGTTCCAGCATGTAGACGCGGTTGGCGGTGGCGATCGCAATGGCGCCGCCCGAACCGCCTTCGCCGATGACGACCGAAATCGATGGCACTTTGAGGCCGAGGCAGGCCGAGGTTGAACGGGCGATGGCTTCCGCCTGGCCGCGTTCCTCGGCGCCAACGCCGGGGTAGGCGCCGGCGGTGTCGACCAGCGTCAGAAGTGGAATCTGGAAGCGGTCGGCAAGTTCCATCAGCCGCACGGCCTTACGGTAGCCTTCAGGGCGCACCGAGCCGAAATTGTGCTTGAGCCGGCTCGCCGTGTCGGAGCCCTTTTCCTGGCCGATGACGGCCACCGGTTCGCCGCGGAATCGGGCGAAGCCGCCGATGATCGCCTGGTCCTCGCCGAAATTGCGGTCGCCGGCGAGCGGCGTGAAATCGCTGAACAGACCCTTGATGTAGTCGAGGCAATGCGGCCTGTCGGTGTGGCGCGCGACCTGCACCTTCTGCCACGGCGTCAGCGCCTTGTAGATGTCGCGCAGCGCGTCGCGCACGCGCTTCTCGAGCCGGCTGATTTCGTCGCCGACATCGACCGCCTCGCCATTCTCGGCAAGCTTCTTCAGCTCGAGGATCTTGAGTTCAAGGTCCTGCACCGGCTTTTCGAAATCGAGGTAATTGTACATTCTTGAGCGGACCGATGCGTCGGAAGGCAAACATCGCGCAGATGTAGGCTCCGCGCGGGCACGTTGCCCTCACATAGCGATATGAGGCCTAGTCGGCAAGCGGATGATGATCGTTGACCAGCCGCACCAACCGCTCTTCCAGCACATGCGTGTAAATCTGCGTGGTCGAGATATCGGCGTGGCCGAGCAGCTGCTGCACCGCCCTGAGATCAGCGCCGTTCTGCAGGAGATGGCTGGCAAAAGCATGGCGCAGCACATGCGGCGAAATTTTGGCCGCCGATATGCCGGCCCGCGCGGCAAGGCCTTTGAGGTCGCGGGCAAAGACCTGCCGGGAGAGAAAGCCGCTGTCGCTGGCGGCCGGGAACAGAAACGGGCTGTCGGCGAAAGCCGGCACCGACGCCCGGGCCGTGAGCCATGCCCGCATCGCCATGCGGGCCTTGGCCGACAGCGGCACCATGCGCTCCTTGTCGCCCTTGCCGCGCACCATGAAGAAGCGGTCGTCGCGCTGGGCGACGGTCACCGGCAGGCCGACAAGTTCGGAGACGCGCAGGCCGGTGGCATAGAGCACCTCGACCAAAGCGTGCAGGCGCAGTGCCGCCACCCGGTCGCCATTGACGCCATCGCCTGTCTCAAGCGCCGCACGGTCGAGCAGCCGACCGGTATCGGCCTCGCTCATCGTCTTGGGCAGCGGCCGGCCCTTTTTCGGACTGTCCAGCGTGCCGGTCGGGTCGTCGCCGCGCAAGCCCTCGGCGTAGAGGAACTTGAAGAACTGGCGGATCGCCGACAGTTTGCGCGCCTGCGACGTCGACGCAAAGCCGCGCGCTGCGATGTCGTCGAGATAGGCGCGGATGTCGACTGCGGCGGCAGCGGCAAGCCCGCCGGCAATCTGCTGCGAAGCGTCTTCGAGATCACGGCGGTAGGAAGACAGCGTGTTTGCAGCGGCACCGCGTTCGGCGCTCATCATTTCGAGAAAGGCTTCGATGCGAGCCGCGCTGTTCATGTTCCAGGGGTCAGTTTTGGGTCAGTTTTTCTTGGGGTTCAGCTTTTCCGGTGGAATGCGCACGGTGATTTCGGCTTTTTTCGGCTCGACGAACATCGCCAACGCCACCATCGTACCATAGGCAATGCCGGCAAGAATCATCATCGTCACGACAAAGCGGAACAGTGTCGGCATCAATCTTCGCCCGTCTTCTTGCTCTGCGATTCCAAGCCCTGTGTCCTTATGGGACGCTAATTCCGTCAATTCAAGGACGAAGGGCTCTGCGTGCGAAAGGCGCTATGCTTGACGCAAACGGGCTTTTGATGTCGATACGCCGGCAAAGACGGCTTAGAAACAGCATGGTCTCATGAACGCGTTACCAGCAAATCCTCCCGGCGATAGCCATGCCGCGCTGCTCGACAGGCTGGGCAGCCGCTCGATCGTCTTTGTCGGCCTGATGGGCGCCGGCAAGACGGCGATCGGCCGCAAGGTGGCGACGATGCTGTCGCTGCCCTTCGTAGACAGCGACCAGGAGATAGAAACCGTGTCGCGCATGACGGTGCCGGAACTGTTCGAACGCTATGGCGAGACCGAATTCCGGGCATTGGAGCAGCGCGTCATCCTGCGCGTGCTGGAGAGTGGGCCGCAGGTGCTGTCGACCGGCGGCGGCGCGTTCATGAATGCGCAGACGCGGGAAGCGATCGCCGGGCATGGCGTGTCGGTGTGGCTGAAGGCCGAGATCGACCTGTTGATGGAGCGCGTGTCCAAGAAGCAGAACCGGCCGTTGCTCAAAAGCGCCGATCCGCGCGCCGTGCTCGAGCGGCTGATGGGCGAGCGCTACCCGGTCTATGCCACGTCCAACATCACCGTGCCGACACGCGACGACCGCAAGGAGGTCATTGCGACCGAGGTTGTCGACGCGCTGTGCGGGCATTTCGGCATTCCGGCTCCGACTGCGCCGGGCGAGGTGCGGCTGTGAGCGAACCGGTCACTGTCGAGGTCGGCCTTGGCGAGCGTGCCTACGACATCCTGATCGGCCCCGGCCTTTTGGCGCGCGCCGGCGCCGAGATTTCGCGCCGCCTGCCCGGCACGAGAGCGGCGGTGGTCACGGACGATAATGTCGCGGCGGCACATCTCGACGCGCTGAAGGCCGGTCTGGAAACACGCGGCATCCAGCCTGCCGTCATCACTTTGCCGGCCGGCGAAAAGACCAAGAGCTTTGCCCATCTCGAAGAGGTGGTCGACGGCGTGCTCGCCGCCAAGCTGGAGCGCGGCGATGTCGTCATTGCGCTCGGCGGTGGCGTCATCGGCGACCTCACCGGCTTTGCCGCCGGCATCGTGCGCCGCGGCATGAATTTCGTCCAGATTCCAACCTCGCTGCTGGCGCAGGTCGATTCCTCGGTCGGTGGCAAAACCGGCATCAACAGTCCGCGCGGCAAGAATCTGGTCGGTGTCTTCCACCAGCCGAAACTGGTGCTGGCCGATACCGAAGTGCTCGACACGCTGCCGATCCGCGAATTTCGCGCCGGCTATGCCGAGCTTGCCAAATACGGGTTGATCGACCGACCGGCGTTTTTCGCCTGGCTGGAAGCGAACTGGGAAAAGGTGTTCGCTGGCGGACCGGAGCGGGCCGAGGCCATCGCCGAGGCGTGCCGCGCCAAGGCCGATGTCGTCGCCCGCGACGAGTTCGAAACCGGCGACCGCGCACTGCTCAATCTTGGCCACACGTTCGGCCATGCGCTGGAAGGCGCCACACAGTATGACGGCGCCCGCCTCGTCCATGGCGAAGGCGTCGCCATCGGCATGGCGCTGGCGCACCGCTTTTCCGCAAGGCTCAATCTGGCCAGCCCCGACGACGCGGCGCGGGTCGAGGCGCATCTTCGCGCCGTCGGTCTACCCTGGCGGATGGCCGACATCCCTGGTGAGTTGCCCGATGCCGAGGCGCTGCTTGGCTTCATCACCCAGGACAAGAAAGTGTCGCGCGGCGCGCTGACATTCATCCTGACGCGCGGCGTTGGCCAAGCTTTTATTGCCAAGGATGTACCGGCGTCGGAAGTGCTTTCGTTCCTCAGGGAGAACCACCCGGGCCAGGAAAGCCGGCAGCGATGATCAACGAGCCCGGCTGGACCGTCGTCGCCGTCCTTGCCATCCTCATCCTGCTGGTCCTGGCCGTGCGCACGCGCCTGCTTGCCATGTTCGGCTATGAGCTGTCGCGCATCGAGCCGCAGCGCTCGACACAGGACGAGTTGCGCGGCGCGGTCGACGATTTCCGCCGCGACGGCCAGATGGTGCGTGAGGACCGCGACCGCGTCGGCGGGCTGTTCGATCTCGCCGAGCTCGAAGTCTCCGACATCATGGTCCACCGCACCAATATGCGCTCGGTCAATGCCGACAATGGGCCGGAAGCGGTGGTGCGCGAGATCCTGAAAAGCCCGCACACCCGCATGCCGTTGTGGAAAGGCTCTCTCGACAACATCGTCGGCGTGCTGCACGCCAAGGACCTGCTGCGAGCGCTGAACGAGGTCGGCAACGACTTTTCCCGGATCGACGTGATGAAGATCGCTTCGAAGCCTTGGTTCGTGCCCGACACCACGACGCTGCAGGAACAGCTCAACGCCTTCCTGCGCGCCAAGGCGCATTTCGCTATCGTCGTCGACGAATATGGCGAGGTCGAAGGGCTGGTGACGCTGGAGGACATCATCGAGGAGATCGTTGGCGAGATCGCCGACGAGCACGATGTAGACATTCAGGGCGTGAAGCAGGAGGCGGACGGTTCCGTGGTCGTCGACGGCACCGTGCCGATCCGCGATCTCAACCGGGCGCTCGACTGGAACCTGCCTGACGAGGAAGCGACCACCATTGCCGGCCTGGTCATCCACGAGACGCAGTCGATCCCCGAGGAAAAGCAGGCTTTCACCTTCCACGGCAAGCGCTTCGTGGTGATGAAGCGCGACAAAAACCGGATCGCCAGAATCAGGATCAGGCCGGCGGGCGAATCCTAAAGGTACCGAGCAGGCCCGCCACATGACGCTCTTTGCCGAGCTTATGCAGCGATCTGGCTCGTAGACCGTTCGTGGATGGTCGCACCGGTTTGAGCGTCAACTGCGACCAGGCTGACCTCGTAGCCCCAGAGGCTGCGGACATGGCGCAGCGTCGCGTCACGGCTGGCCCCTTCGAGCACAACACCATCCTTTACCCTGTGTTGCAGCCGCAACTGCCGGTCGCCGAGCAGGTCGACATCAATCACCTGGATGTCCGGCCGATTCGCTCCAAGGTCGTAACTGTGGGCTAGCTGGGCGCGTATCTTGTGATAGCCACGTTCGTTGTGGATCGACGCGACTTCGAAATGCGGTTTGTCGGCTCCATCGCCAAGCACGAAGAACCGCCATTTTCGGATCAAGCTCGGGCTGAGATACTGGCGGATAAAGGATTCGTCGCGGTGGTTGGCCCAGGCCTCAAGCAGGACCTCGCGCCAGTTGCCATGTCCTGCAATGTCCGGGAACCAGTCGCGGTCCTCCGCCGTCGGCTCGGTCGAAATGCGCTGTATGTCCTGCATCATGTCGAGGCCGAGGGCATAGGGATTGATGCCTGAAAACCGGGGATCGTCAAAGGCCGGCTGGAAGATCACGTTCGAATGGTTGCGCAGGATTTCGAGCATGGCACCTTCGCCGATCCGGCCACGATCGAATAGCATGTTCATGAGCGTATAATGCACGAAGGTGGCGCAGCCTTCATTCATCACTTGAGTCTGTCGCTGCGGGTAGAAATATTGCGCGATGACGCGGACGATCCTGATGATCTCGCGCTGCCAGGGTTCCAGGATCAGGCTGTTCTTCTCGAGGAAATACAGGAGGTTTTCCTCGGGCAGGTTGAGCGATCTCTTGCGCTCCGCCATCCCTTGATCCTCATTGCCGGACTTGTTTTTGTTCTGCGACGGCGGCAGCGTGCGCCACAGATCGTTGTAGGAGCGCTCTTCGTATTCGAGGCGCTCGCGAAGCCCTTCGCGCTGTCGCTCCGACGAGAGCTTTGGCGGCCGGTGATAGCGGAACACCCCTTGTTCCATCAGCGCATGGGCGGAATCGAGAATGGCCTCCACTGCTGCAAGGCCGTGCCGCTCCTCGCACCGGGCGATGTAGCCCTTGGCGAAGTCCAGATAACCCAGGATTGCCCCGGCGTCGGTCCATTGCTGAAACAGATGATTGTTCTTGAAGAAATGATTGTGGCCAAGCGCCGCGTGGGCCGTCACAAGGGCCTGCAACGCCATGGTGTTTTCCTCCATGAGGTAGACGATGCAGGGATTGGAGTTGATGACCAGTTCATAGGCCAGCCCCCGACCACCCTTACGGTAAAGAAGCTCCTGGTGAAGGAAATGTTTGCCGAACGACCAATGCCGATACATCAGTGGCATGCCGATAGATGAGTAGGCGTCGAGCATCTGCTGGGAGGAGATTATCTCCATCTGGACCGGGTAAGTATCGAGATGCAACTCGTCGACCGCGATCGCCTCGATCTCTTCAAAAGCCCGCGATAATTTCTCGAAATTCCAGTCGGAACCGGAAAACAACAAATTCGTTTCGTTGGCTCGCCTGACCATCTCTCTCTCTCTCAAGCGCTCTTGATGGCCACCGGCTGCCTGGCGAAGAGCCGGTGGAAGACCGGGTAAATATCCGCGGGAGCAGCGATGCGGCTCATCTGGAAGTTGGGCCATTTCAGCTCGATCGTACTGTAGGCGCGCCAAAGCGACGTCCCGTTTTCGGTAGCACCGAATATGTGGCTCTCGCGTTCGTCGATGATCTCGACATAGGCGAAATACTGGCACAGGCGCATGAGCTTGCCGTTCATGAGCTCTATGCATCGCTCGGAATCGGTGGTGAAATTGTCCCCGTCAGAGGCCTGCGCGGCGTAAATGTTCCACTCGCTGGCAGGATAGCGCTGGCCGATAATGCGGTGCATTTCGTCGAGCGCGGTGGAGACGATCGTACCGCCGCTCTGCGTGTTGTAGAAGAACGTGTCCTCATCCACTTCGTGCGCCTCATGGGTATGGCGGATGAAGACGATCTCCGTGCGTTCGTAGCGCCGTTTCAAGAACAGGTGCAGCAGCACGAAGAAGCGTTTGGCCAAGTCCTTTTCGCGTTGGCCCATCGATCCGGACACGTCCATAAGGCAGAACATGACGGCATTGGCATTCGGCACCGGCCGGGCGTCGAAGCGGTTGAATCGGATATCGACCGGATCGACAAAGGCAATTCGCCTGCGCCGTCGCTCCAGCCGGTCAAGCTCGTCGCGTAATTCCGCGATGCGCTGGCGCACCGCCGCGCCGGCCGGGGCCGACTCAAGCGTGACGATTTCCCGGAGGATCGCCTCCAGTTCCTGCTGCGTGGGGCGCCTCAGCGCAATGCGCCGGCCTAGGCTGTTGCGCATCGTGCGGCCGGCATTGATGTTGGTCGGGGAACCGGTTGCCGCGAAGCCGGCCCGGCGCGGCTTGAAGGCAAGGATTTCCTTGAGATTGAGCTTAACCAGGTCGGGCAGTTCGAGATCCTCAAAAAAGAGTTCGAGCACCTCCTCGCGTGACAGCACGAAACGAAAATCGTCTTCCGACGCCGTGTTTCCTGGCGACGACGCCGCGCCGCCCCCATGCGGCTTCGGGAGCAGGTCTCCAGGGGAAAAATGCCTGTTGCCCGGAAGGATGTGTCGGCGCCGTCCGCTGGCCCTGTCATCGTTGAAGCTCGGCTCGGCCGTTTTCCTTTCCGGCATGGGCACGGCGTGCTCGGTATCCACGTCGGCGATCCTGCCAGTGCGGATTTGATCGCGAATGCTCCGCTTCAACTCCTCGCGAGCACGCCTGAGGAAGCGCTGTCGATTGCCAAGGCTCTTGTCCTTGGGGTTCAGGCGACGGTCGATGAAGATCGGCATGGAACCATCCGGCTCTGTCAACCCGCCTTGTTCACCCGCATGTACCAGTCCACCAGCCGGCGTACCTGCCGTTCTGTGTAGCCACGCTCGATCATGCGCTGTACGAATTCGTTATGGCGCTTTTCCGTAACGCTGTCTTGCTTGGAGCCGAAGCTGATCACCGGCAAGAGGTCCTCGACCTGTCCGAACATCCGCTTCTCGATGACCTCGCGCAGTTTTTCATAGCTGGTCCATGACGGGTTGCGGCCGTGGTTTCTTGCGCGAGCGCGCAGAGTGAACTTCACCACCTCGTTACGGAAGTCCTTGGGATTGGCGATGCCTGCCGGTTTCTCGACCTGCGAAAGTTCGTTGTCCAGGATCTCCCGGTTGAGGATCTGGCCGGTGTCGGGGTCCTTGTAGTCCTGGTCCTCAATCCAGGCATCCGCATAGGCGATGTAGCGGTCGAAGAGGTTCTGGCCGTATTCGCTATAGGACTCCAGATAGGCCTTCTGGATTTCGTGGCCGATGAACTCGGCGTAGCGCGCCGCAAGCTCCGACTTGATGAATTCAAGATAGGCCGCTTCCGTTTCCTTCGGGAACTGCTCCCGCTTGATCGCCTCCTCCAGAATGTACATCAGATGCACAGGATCGGCGGCCACCTCCTCATTATCGAAGTTGAATGTCTGCGAAAGGATCTTAAAGGCAAAGCGCGTGCTGACGCCCGTCATGCCTTCATCGACGCCGGCGGCGTCGCGATATTCTTGGACCGACTTTGCCCTGGGATCGACTTCCTTCAGATTTTCGCCGTCATAGGCGCGCATCTTGGTGTAGAGCGGCGAGTTGTCGTGCTCGGCCAAGCGCGTCGAAACTGCAAAGCGGCTGAGGATGTCCAAAACTTCAGGGGCACAGGGGCTGGCGGCCAACTCGCTCTCACGCAGCAATTTCTCATAGATCTGCCTCTCTTCGGTGATCCGCAGGCAATAGGGTACCTTGACCACCAGGATGCGATCGAGAAACGCCTCGTTGTTCTTGTTGCTCTTGAACTGTTGCCATTCCGACTCGTTGGAATGGGCGACGATGATCCCCTGGTAGGGAAAGGCGCCGAAATTTTCAGTGCCGTTGTAGCTGCCTTCCTGTGTCGCGGTCAGCAGCGGATGCAGAACCTTGATGGGTGCCTTGAACATCTCGACGAATTCAAGCAGACCTTGCGTGGTCCGGTTCAGGCCACCGCTATAGGAATAGGCATCGGGGTCGGACTGGCTAAAATTTTCCAATTGCCTGATGTCGACCTTGCCGACCAGGGCCGAGACATCCTGATTGTTCTCATCGCCAGGTTCGGTCTTGGCAATGCCGATCTGGCGCAGCCGCGACGGCATCAGCTTGACGACGCTGAATTTGGAAATGTCGCCAGACAATTCGTCGAGGCGCTTGGCCGCCCATGGCGAAATCAATCCGTTCAGCCGGCGCCGGGCTATGCCGTATTTATCCTCTAGCAGATCACCCATGTGATCGGGATGGAACAGCCCAAGCGGCGACTCGAAAACCGGGCTGATCTGGTTGCCGACCTTCAGCGTGTAGATCGGGCGCTGCTCCATCAGTTTCTTCAGGCGCTCGGCCAGAGAGGATTTGCCGCCGCCGACCGGGCCGAGGAGATAGAGGATCTGCTTGCGTTCTTCGAGCCCCTGCGAGGCATAGCGGAAATATCCAGCTATGCGCTCGATCGTATCCTCCATTCCATAGAAGTCAGAAAAATGAGGGTAGATCTTGAGGGTCCGATTCGCGAAAATGCGGCCGAGGCGCTCGTCTTTGCTGGTGTCAACCAGTTTTGGTTCGCCGATTGCGTCGACCATCCTTTCGGGCGCCGAAGCGTACATCGATTTGTCTTCCCGACAGGCAAGAAGATACTGTTGGATGCTGACCTCTTCGTCCGCCGCATTGGCATAAATTTCCGAAAAAAGATCGAAGACGTCGGATTGGGTTGCACGCATGATGTTCTGCCCTCGGAGCCGATCTGGATTCCAATCGCCTCATCACCTTCAACTGTCGGAAAGCATTGTTGGTTCCCTTCACATGAAGGAGAGTGGCTGCAATCCGGGTAGAAGGCTTGGGAGGAAACATTCGGAGTGGCTGGAATGGCGGGTTGCCCGGTGCTGCGGCGCTGATGGGCGGCGTTGTCGCCGGCCAGCTATCTCGATGGACACAAGCATCCGCCGACCTTCATCGCCTATTCGCGCGCCGAAGGCCGCGACGACCAATCGAAGGCTTTGCCAAACGCCTGCGCGCCATCGGCACTGAAGTGACGCTGTTCGACGGCAACGCCTACACGCATATGTCGATCAATCACGACTTCGGCGAGGACGGCGACGCGTTGACCGCCGCGATGCTGGCCTTCCTGAATGGACCGTCGGTTGATCCCCGATCCCCGCGAGGCGTCCTGGATCAGACCAAAAGCCCCGGCGGGACATTGCCGACCCGGCGGCTACAGGTGCAATTGTTCCTGAGTTGTCGATTGGGAAAGAAAATCATGAATGGCGCCGATCTGCTGTGCGACGTGCTCCTGGCCAATGACGTCACGGTCTGCTTCGCCAATCCTGGCACATCCGAAATGCATTTCGTTGCCGCACTGGACCGCAAACCTCAGATGCGCTGCGTGCTCGGCCTGTTCGAGGGCGTGGTGACCGGCGCCGCCGACGGCTATGCGCGCATGACCGACCGCCCGGCAGCAACGTTGCTGCATACCGGACCGGGTCTCGCCAACGGTTTGGCCAACATGCACAACGCAAGGCGTGCGCGCAGCCCGATGATCAACATTGTCGGCGACCATGCTTCCTACCATCTGCCGCTCGATGCCCCGCTGACCAGCGACATAGAAGGCCTGGCGTCGCCGATGTCGAACTGGGTTGGCCGCGTCAAGGGGCCGGCCGATATTGTGCCGGCCGCAGAGGCGGCTTTCCGCGCCTCACTCACGCCGCCTGGCGTCACGACCTTGATCCTGCCTGCGGATGCCGCCTGGGGCGAAGTTGCTGCGATTTCGCCTGGCAAGGTGAAGCTGGAGCCGCCGCCCGCCGTCGACATGGCTGTTGTGCGCACGATCGCCGAAGCAATCCGCGCCGCGCCGGGCCGTGTCGGCATGGTGGTGCGTGGGCAGGCGGCGCGCGCCGATGGACTTGAAATCGCAGGGAGAATGTCATCGGGAAGCGATGTCAGGCTGTTCAGTGAGGTTCTGATCGCCCGCATGCAGCGCGGCCGCGGGCGGTTCGCCCCGACCCGCATTCCCTATCCGGTCGATGCGGCGACGGCCACGCTCCGGGATATCGATTTGCTGGTGCTGGTCGGCGCCAAGGAGCCGGTTGCCTTCTTCGCTTATCCCGGCAAGCCCGGGCGGCTGGTTCGGGACGATTGCAAGGTGCTTTCGCTGGCGGCGCATGGCCAGGATCTGAAAGCGGCGCTGGAGGCGCTGGCCGACGAGCTCGGCATCAAGCCGACGCAGCAATTCGCCGCCGCAACCGCCTTTCCAGACGAACCGACGCTGAGCGGCAGACTGACGGACGATGCCATCGCGCTGTCGGTGGCGCGCAAACTTCCGGCCAATGCCATCGTCTGCGACGAAGCGGTCACCTCGGCGAGACGGTTCTTCACGCTATCCGCCTTTGCGGCGCCGCACGACTACATGATGGGTACGGGCGGATCGATCGGCGGCGGCATTCCCATGGCTACCGGCGCGGCGATCGCCTGCCCGGACCGCAAGGTGATCAATCTCGAAGCCGACGGCAGTGGCATGTACACGGTGCAGGGACTGTGGACCCAGGCCAGGGAAAAGCTTGACGTCGTGACCATCATCTTTTCCAACCGGACCTACGCCATCCTGCATGGCGAAATGAAGAATGTCGGGGTCAATGAGATCGGCGAGAACGCCAGGCGCATGCTCGATCTCGACCATCCGGCGCTGGACTGGGTTGCGCTGGCCAAAGGCATGGGCGTCGAGGCGGCCCGCGCCGACACGTGCGAGCGGTTCGACGCGCTGCTCGACAGTGCCCTGTCGCGTCCGGGACCGTTTCTCATTGAAGCGGTGATCTGAGGCGGAGAGACTTACCAACGGGTCTTTTCGCCGGGTGCAGCCGGTTCGATTGCCAGCGCATGGACGCCGGCTTGCAGCTCCGCTGCCAGCAATTCGTTGACGGCGCGGTGGCGGTCGATGCGGCTCATGCCGGCAAAGACGGATGAGACGATGCGGACGCGAAAATGCGTCTCGCCAGTGCCTTCATAGGCAGCGTGATGGTCGGAGCCGTGGTGGTGATGACCGGCATGGAGATGGCTTTCATTGACGATCGCCAGGCGCTCCGGCGAAAACGCCTTGTTCAGCTTGTCTTCCATCGTCGCCTGTATGGACATCGCCATCTCCCTTCACCATATCTGCAAGGCGTGATCGGGAAATCGGGATCGATCCCGCCGGGCCGCCTCAAAAATCGCCATTCGCCCTGCTTTATGCCGCGATTCAGCGGTTAGGGCGATGATCGCGAAAATGTCAATTCTTGTTTCGCACGTGCGAACAGCCCATAAATGGGTGAGATGAAACCGTACCCCAAATATTTCGAGAAAATTCGGGTCCGTCCCGACAAGGATGCGGAGCTGAAGTCGCACTCGCCGATCTGCCAGTGGGACGGCTGCAAGGAGGCCGGTACCCACCGGGCGCCGGTCGGACGCATGAAGGAAGGCGAGTATTTTCAGTTCTGCTTCGATCATGTGCGCGAATACAACAAGGGTTTCAACTACTTCTCCGGCGTGCCGGACACCGAGATAGCCCGCTTCCAGAAGGAAGCGATGACCGGCCACCGGCCGACATGGAAGATGGGCGTCGCCGGCGCCTCGACGCGCTCCTCGCCCGATTTCGCCCAGCAGCGTTCCGGTCGCGCCGGCTATTACAACCGCATGCGCGATCCTTTCGACCTGTTCAAAGGGCCGAAGGACCCGCGCGAGGCGCGCGAACGCAAGGCCAAGCCGCTTGAGGCCAAGGCGCTGGAAACGCTTGGCCTTGATACAAAGGCGACTGGCAAGGACATCAAGGCGCGCTATAAGGAACTTGTGAAGCGCCACCATCCGGATGCGAATGGCGGCGATAGAGGTTCGGAAGACCGGTTCCGCGATGTGCTGCAGGCCTATCGCGTGCTCAAGCAGGCGGGTTTGTGCTGAGCAACCTAACGGTTCGTGTCGTTTTCCAACTTTCATAAGGGTGGAAAAGGCTCTAAGACCGCCCCCGGACAAAAACGATTGCCGGCGAAATCAGGCATTTCGCCCGTGGAGACTCGGATAGAGATGAACAAGGTCGATCGCGACATCGCCAATTTGCCCGACACGACGGTGTCGGTGAAAGACAAATTCGGCTTCGAGTCCAAGATGGTGGTGCCGGCTTATTCGGTGACCTCGGAACATGTGCCGGACATCGATCCGGATTATCTGTTCGACAAGGCGACGACGCTGGCGATCCTTGCCGGCTTTGCCTACAATCGCCGCGTCATGGTCTCGGGCTATCACGGCACCGGCAAATCGACGCATATCGAACAGGTCGCAGCCCGTCTGAATTGGCCCTGCGTGCGCGTCAACCTCGACAGCCATGTCAGCCGTATCGATCTCGTGGGCAAGGACGCCATCGTCGTCAAGGACGGCCTGCAGATCACGGAATTCCGCGACGGCATCCTGCCTTGGGCCTACCAGCACAATGTCGCGCTCTGCTTTGACGAGTACGATGCCGGCCGTCCGGACGTGATGTTCGTCATCCAGCGCGTGCTGGAATCGTCGGGCCGCCTGACGCTGCTCGACCAGAGCCGGGTCATCCGCCCGCATCCGGCGTTCCGGCTGTTTTCGACCGCCAACACGGTCGGCCTCGGCGACACCACCGGCCTCTATCACGGCACGCAGCAGATCAACCAGGCGCAGATGGATCGCTGGTCGATCGTCACCACGCTGAACTACCTGCCGCACGACAATGAGGTGAATATCGTTCTGGCCAAGGCCAAGCACTATCGCGACGCCAAGGGCAAGGACATCGTCAACAAGATGGTGCGGGTCGCCGACATGACGCGCTCGGCCTTCATCAATGGCGATCTGTCGACCGTGATGAGCCCGCGTACCGTGATCACCTGGGCCGAGAATGCCGAAATCTTCGGCAATGTCGGCATGGCGTTCCGGCTGACCTTCCTCAACAAGTGCGACGAGCTGGAGCGTTCGGTGGTGGCCGAGTTCTATCAGCGCGCCTTCGGCGAGGACCTGCCCGAGAGCGCCGCCAACGTGGTGCTGGGCTGAGCAGAGCCTCGATGGCGGGTCCGGGCGACAACACGCGCAATAAGTCGAAGACGGGGTCTGAAGCCGACAGCTTCAAGCGTGCCGTCACCGTCTGCATGCGCGCCATCGCCGGCGACAAGGAGCTCGAAGTCGGTTTCGCCAAGGACCGCCCGGCGCTCGCCGGCAGCCGCGCCCGATTGCCCGAACTGCCGAAGAAAGCGTCCAAGACAGACATCGCGATTACTCGTGGCCTGGGCGATTCCATGGCGCTGAAGCGCGCCTGCCACGATCAGCGTATCCACACCAAACTGGCGCCGGAAGGCAAGCTGGCGCGCTCGATCTATGACGCCGTGGAACAGGCCCGCGTCGAGGCGATCGGCAGCCGCGCCATGCAGGGCGTCGCCGACAATATCGGCTCCATGCTGGAGGACAAATACGCCAAGGCCAACCTTGTCGACGTCAAGGACAAGGCCGACGCGCCGATCGAGGAAGCGCTGGCACTGATGGTGCGCGAGAAGCTGACCGGGCGGCCGATCCCGAAGAGCGGCGAGCGGCTGGTCGAACTCTGGCGGCCCTGGGTCGAGGAGAAGGCCAAGGCCGATCTCGACGGACTGTCGGCCAAGCTCGGCGACCAGCAGGCCTTCGCCCGCGTCGTGCGTGAGATGCTGGCGTCCATGGAGATGGCCGAGGAACTCGGCGACGATCAGGAGACCGAAGACTCCGAGGACAATGACGATAACCAGCCGCAAGGCGAGGAGCAGAGCGAGGAGGGCGGCGAAGAGGATTCCGGCTCCGAGCAGTCGCAATCCGAGGATGCCGAGGCCTCGGCCGACGACGAACAGTCGTCCGAGACTGAGGCCTCCGACGCCACTGCCGACGATCTTTCCGACGATGACGATGCGGACGCCGAAACGCCGGGCGAGGCGCGCCGTAGCGACAACCCGTTCGCCAACCTTCCGAAAGAGATCGACTACAAGGTTTTCACCACCGCCTTCGACGAGACCGTCGGTGCGGAAGAGCTGTGCGAGGAAGAAGAACTCGACCGGCTGCGCGCCTTCCTCGACAAGCAACTGGCCAATCTCTCCGGCGTCGTCGGACGGCTCGCCAACCGGCTGCAGCGCCGCCTGATGGCGCAGCAGAACCGTTCCTGGGATTTCGACCTCGAAGAGGGTTATCTCGATCCGGCACGCCTGGTTCGTGTCGTCATCGACCCGATGCAGCCGTTGTCGTTCAAGCAGGAGCGCGACACCAAATTCCGCGACACGGTGGTTACGCTGGTGCTCGACAATTCGGGCTCGATGCGCGGTCGGCCGATCACGGTTGCCGCCACCTGTGCCGACATTCTGGCGCGCACGCTGGAGCGCTGCGGCGTCTCGGTCGAGATCCTCGGCTTCACCACGCGGGCGTGGAAGGGCGGACAGGCTCGCGAGAAGTGGCTGAAGGACGGCAAGCCGCCGAACCCCGGCCGGCTCAACGATCTGCGCCACATCATCTACAAATCCGCCGATCATCCGTGGCGTCGCGCCCGGCGCAATCTCGGCCTGATGATGCGCGAGGGCCTGCTCAAGGAAAACATCGACGGCGAGGCGTTGTTATGGGCGCACAACCGGCTGATCGCCCGGCCCGAACAGCGCAAGATCCTGATGATGATCTCGGACGGCGCGCCGGTGGACGATTCGACGCTGTCGGTCAATCCTGGCAACTATCTCGAGCGGCATCTGCGCGCCGTCATCGAGCTGATCGAGACGCGCTCGCCGGTCGAGCTGCTGGCCATCGGCATCGGCCACGACGTTACCCGCTATTACAGGCGCGCCGTCACCATCGTCGATGCCGAGGAACTGGCCGGCGCCATGACCGAGCAGCTGGCCTCGCTGTTTGCCGAGGAAAACGTGCGCGATACACGCCGCGGCGGCTACCGGCGCGCTGGATGATTTTTTTGCGCGGCGGGTTTCGGCAGATGCTCTTCGCGGTCACTGCCTTGTTCGGCATGGCGTTTGCGCCGGCCATCGCCGCCGGCCCAAGCGCGGTCGAGCCGGTCGAAGTCTCGGCGCGGCCGATCACCACCTTCAATATCGGCAGCGCCGACAAGCAGTTTGGGCTGCTGGAATTCGTCGGCGGTCTTGAGATGAACTCGACGACGCGCGATTTCGGCGCGCTGTCGGCATTTCGGTTCGTCAAACCCGGCAGCGATTTTATCGGCGTCGCCGATACGGGCTTCTGGTTCTTCGGCTCGATCACCCATGATGCCGACAAGCGGCCGTCCGGCATCCAGAATTTCCGCATGCAGCAGATGGTCGATGAAAAGGGCCGGCCGATCGACAGGAAATGGGAAGTCGATGCCGAGGGCCTTGCAGTCAAGGACGGCATCGCCACCGTCGGCTTCGAGCGCGATCACCGCGTCGCCCAGTTCAAGATTGACCCCAGCAACATGACGGCGCCGTTCAAGCAACTGAACTTTCTGGTTCCAGCCCGCGAACTGCGACAGAACCGCGGTTTCGAGACCGTCACCCACGCCAATCCCAACGGCCAGCACGAGGGCGGCCTCGTCGTGGTCTCGGAAAAGAGCTTGGACAAGGCTGGCAACATCTATGCCGCCATCATCGAAGGGCCGCACAAGGGCGTCTTCACGGTCAAGCGCAACGGTGATTTCGACATCACTGACGGCGCCTTCCTGCCGGATGGCGACCTGCTGCTTTTGGAGCGCAGTTTCTCGATGGCCGGCGGTGTCAGGATGCGGCTAAGGCGCATCTATGGCGAAAGCGTCGAGAAGGGCGCGGTTGCCGACGGGCCGGTGCTGATGGAAGCCGACATGGGCTACCAGATCGACAATATGGAAGGACTCGACGTCTGGACCCGCGATGACGGAGCGCTGATGGTGTCGCTGATCTCGGACGACAACCATTCGATCCTGCAGCGCAACCTCTATCTGGAATTCATCCTGCACCAGGATTGAGAGCCCTAAGGCTTGGTGGCGATCCAGATGACGTGGCGCGCGCCGCGCTTGCCATTGGCGCGCGTCTTCACCTCGTCCACGACAAAGCCCGCCTGCTTGAGCCTAAGTGTGAAGCCGGCATCGGGGCCTTGCGACCAAACAGCCAGCACGCCCCCGGGCCTGAGCGCTGCACGCGCCGCGCCGAGGCCGGCAGCGCCATAGAGGGCGTCGTTGCCCCTGTAGACGATGCCTTCGGGGCCATTGTCGACATCGAGCAGGATGGCGTCCCAGGCTGCCTTGTCGGATCTTATGATGTGCCCGACGTCGGCTTCGCGAACCGTCACACGGGGATCGTCGAGACAGCCGGCGAAGACCGCCTCCATGGGGCCGCGCGCCCAGGCGATGACGGCGGGGACAAGCTCGGCAACCGTGATGCCTGCGTCGGCGCCCAATTGGGCAAGCGCAGCGCGCAGCGTAAAACCCATGCCGAGGCCGCCGATCAGGATTTTCGGTTGGGCGCGGCCGCCGATCTTTTCACAGGAGAGCTTGGCCAGCGCTTCTTCGGAGCCGCTGAGGCGGCTGTTCATCAGCTCATTGGTGCCGAGCATGATCGAGAATTCGCTGCCGCGCTGCTTGAGGCGCAGTTCCTGTCCGCCGTCAGGCGTTTTGGCCGAGCCGAGCTGGACCCAAGGGATCACGGCCTAGACAGCCACGGCCGGCTGGCTCCAGTGGGCGGCGAGCAGCCGGTAGGGGATCAGGGCCACAACAGCGATGATCAGCTTCACCGAAAGGTCGCCCAGCGCCCAGGAGACCCACCGCATGGTCTCGACCGGCAGCACGCCCATCAGCGGCGCCGTCTCCAGCGCAAAACCGTCGTTCGGGCCGGCAAAAGCGAAGGCGGCCGAAAAGGCGATGCTGAAGAACACCAGGGTGTCGAACACCGAGCCGACCAGCGTGCCGACGATCGGCGCGCGCCACCAGCTCTGCCGGCGCAACCGGTTGAACACGGTGACGTCGAGCAATTGCGCGCAAAGGAAGGCCGCGCCGGAAGCTGCGGCGATGCGCACCAGCCGGTCGGCTGATGTCTCGAACTCGATCCGGCCGTGGCGAAACAGGAAGGGCGGGACGAGGATCGAGCAGACCACAGCGGTCATGAAGCCGACAAGGACGATGCGGCGCGCAACGGTCGGCCCGTAGCGGCGGTTGGCAAGGTCGGTGACCAGGAAGGAGAAGGGATAGGTGAAGGCGCCCCAGGTCAGGATGTCGCCCAGCGACAGACCGCCGGCCTGGCCCTGCATCGGGAACTGCACGAGGATGTTCGATGCCACGACGACAAGCGCCATGGCGGCCACAAAGGGCAGATATCGCGAGAAGGAAGTCATTTTTTTATCCTGGGTAATGGAACCAGCCAGGCGCTAGCCGAAATCCGGATCGCGCTGCCTTGCAAGTTTTGAGCATCGGATTGCTCCGATGCTGCTGCCTTAGAAGTTTTGAGCATCGGATTGCTCCGATGCTCAGGGCGGTCGTCCCCCGCCTTGATATCGTTAAGCGGCGGGCTGGCCGGCCAGCTTCTTGGCGATCTGCTTCTTCAACAGGCGCGCGCGCTGCGACAGTTCCTTGGCGTCGGCCTTGGCCAGGAAGGCGTCGAGGCCGCCGCGATGCTCGACCGAACGCAGCGCGTTGGCCGAAATGCGCAGGCGCACATTCTGGTTCAGCGCTTCCGAAATCAGCGTCACATTGACGAGGTTCGGCAGGAAGCGGCGCTTGGTCTTGTTGTTGGCGTGGCTCACATTGTTGCCGGTCTGGACTGCCTTGGCAGTGAGTTCGCAAGTGCGGGACATGGTTCTAACCTTCAGTTCTGTCTAAGCCTGCCAAACCTTGTTCGCCCGCGCCGGGTGGCGCGCGGTTTCAGTCAGGCGGCCTTATGGAAAAGTTGGCGTTCCTTAGTTGCATTTCGCCAATGCGTCAAGCTCCGGCTTGCCCAGGACTGTGACGGGCGTTTCACATAAAGGCCGAAATTCAGCCTATAAGCGGTCGGACAGGGACATTTCAAGCCGGAGTCGCCCGCCTCCGGTTAAAAAATCAAGGACCGAGCCCGCCATGCTTCGCCCGTCACATGCCGTTGTCGCCATACTTGTCGCCGCCTTGCCGACATCAATCCTTGCCGCCGCGCCCGCAGCCACCGCACAGTCCTTCAAGGGCGAATACACGGTGTCGTTCCTCGGCCTTTCCGTGGCCAAGGCGACATTTTCCAGCCACTACGAAGGCGATAGCTATTCCATAGAGGGCACCGTCTCCAGCGCCGGTCTCGCCACCTTGTTCGACGACACGAGCGGCACGATCTCGTCAAAGGGCAAGATTCTGGGCAAGCAGATGGAGCCGCAGGTATTTCGCGCCGATTATAAGTCCGGCAAGAAGGCTTCCATGGTCGATATCCGCTTTGCCAATGGCGCGGTGACCGCCACCCAGGTCATTCCCGAGCCGAAAAAGCGCAATCCCAAAAACTGGATACCGCTGGGCAGCAACGATCTGGCATCGGTGCTCGATCCGATGGCGGCTACCGTCATCCATGCCGACAGCCTCGACCAGGTCTGTGGGCGCAAGGTGAAATTCTATGACGGCGAGATGCGCGCCGACCTGACGCTGACCTACGCCTCGAAAGGATCGATCTCGGTCAAGGGCTACAAGGGCGACACCGTTACCTGCAAGATGAGCTTCGAGCCGGTGGCAGGCTACCGCAAGGGCCGCAAGGCGCTGAATTACCTGAAGAAGAAGAGCCAGATGATGGTGACGTTTGCACCGCTCGGCCAAACCGGCATATATGCGCCGATCCACGCCACGGTCGGGACGCAGATCGGCACCTTGACTGTCAGCGCGGGGCGGTTCGAAGCTACTGAATAGACGCGCCCACCCGAATAGAATGGGGCGAGTCGCCGGAGACGGGCATGGGGCGCGCAACACTGATCGGTTTCTCGGCGGTCGCCATGTGGGCGCTGCTGGCGTTGCTCACCGATGCGTCGGGCGCCGTGCCGCCATTCTTGCTCTCGGCCATCACCTTCACCATCGGCACCGCAGTCGGGTTGGTTGCCCGGTTGTTCATGCCGGCGACCGATAAAAGCCTGAAGATCCCACGCCAGGTCTGGGTGATCGGCATTGCCGGACTGTTCGGCTACCATTTCTTCTATTTCACCGCGCTGCGCAACGCGCCGGCGGTCGAGGCAAGCCTGATCGCCTATCTGTGGCCGCTGCTGATCGTGCTGGGATCAGCGCTGATGCCGGGCGAGAAGCTGGCCTGGAACCATGTCGTCGGCGCGCTGCTCGGGCTCGCCGGGACCGTGCTGATCGTCACCAAGGGTGGCGGCCTCGCCTTCGATGCTCGCTACACCTTCGGCTATGCGATGGCGGCCGTCTGTGCGCTGCTGTGGTCGTCCTATTCGCTGCTGTCGCGGCGCTTTCCGGCGGTGCCGACCTCGATCGTCACCTGGTTCTGCGCCGCCACGGCAGCCCTGTCTCTCGTCTGGCATCTTCTGCTGGAAAAGACGGTGCTGCCCGATGGTCCCGGCCAGTGGCTGGCGGTGCTTGGTTTGGGGTTGATGCCGGTGGGCGCGGCTTTCTACGCCTGGGATATCGGCGTAAAGCGCGGCAACATCCAGGTGCTCGGCGCGGCAAGCTATGCGGCGCCACTGCAGTCGACATTGGTGCTGATCGCGGCGGGCGTTGCCGAGCCGTCGCTGCGTATCCTGGCGGCCTGCGTGCTGATCACCGGCGGCGCGGCGCTGGCGGCGAAATCGTTGTTCCTGCGCAAGGCGGCAACTGGCGGGGCAAGCGCATGACGATGCCGTTTGCCGGCGGCATCGACGCCAACGCAAATGCAACATTGATTTTTTCGCTGGTGGCGGCAGTGATCTACGCCTTCACCCTGGATATGCGGCCGACGCTGGCCCGCTCGGCGGCAAAGACGCTGGCCGTGGCCATGCTTGCGGCGCTCGCCTTCATGCAAGGTGGGCCGCTGTTGCTCGTCGCTGCGCTGGCGCTCAGCGCCGTCGGCGACGCCTTCCTGTCGCGTGACGGCGAAAAGGCCTTCCTCGGCGGGCTGGCCAGCTTCCTTGCGGCGCATGTCCTCTATGTGCCGCTCTTCCTGCGCAGCGGCGGCGGGCTGGATGTGCTCAGCGCCGAGACATGGCGCGGCGTCATCGCGCTGGCCATGGCGGCCTTCGCAGTCGTCATGCTGGCGGCACTCTGGCGCCGTGTCGGCCCCCGCCTGCGGGTGCCAATCGGCGTCTATATCGCAGCCATTCTGGCGATGGGCATCTCGGCGTTGACGCTCGACAATCCGTGGGTCATCGGCGGCGCTGTTATGTTCATGGCATCGGACGGGCTGCTTGCCGCGGAGAAATTTCTGGTTCCGGCAATAGCACCCTATCGCGCCGGCATCCGTTATGCGGTCTGGGTGCTCTACTATGCCGCCCAGTTGGCAATTACGCTCGGCTTTTTGCTACGCTAGGTTCCCAGCCCGGCTCGGCCATTTCGAACGCGGCGAAGTCGAAGCCCGGCGCCACGGTGCAGCCGACCAACGTCCATTCGCCGAGGCTGCGCGCCGATTGCCACCAGCCGGCCGGCACGACGATCTGCGGCCGCTCGCCCGCCGCAAGCTCAATGCCGAGCACCTGCTCGATCACCTGGTTAAGCATTGGACTACCTTCCTCGCACATCGACAGCGCCAGCGGCGCTCCGGCATGGAAGTGCCAGACCTCGGCCGCGTCCTTGACCCGGTGCCAGGCCGAAATCTGGTCCTGTTCAAGGAGGAAATAGATCGCCGTCGAATGGCCGCGCGCGCCACCGGCGCCGTCGCGAAAGGTCTCGGCATACCAGCCGCCTTCCGGATGCGGCTTGAGGCCAAGCATGGCGATGATTTCAGCGGCGCTGGTCATGGCTGATCCCGGAACGATGCTCAGAAATTGTCCTTGCGCTTGCGGATTTCCGCGAACACTTCGGCGTCGGAGGCCTCCTCCATGCCGAGATGCTTGCGGATCGCCGGGTCGTGCCAGCGCAGGAACGGATTGGTCGACAATTCCTCGCCGATCGTGGTCGGCAGCGTCGCCTTGTTGTCGGCGCGCAGGGTCTCGATTTTGGCGGCGCGTTCCCTGAGCGCCGAATTGGTCGGGTCGACGGTCAACGCAAAGCGGGCGTTCGAAAGCGTATACTCATGGCCGCAATAGATGACCGTGTCCGCCGGGAGTGCGGCGAGCTTCTTCAGCGACTCATACATCACCGGCGGCTTGCATTCGAACAGCCGGCCGCAGCCGAGCGCGAACAAAGTGTCGGCGGTGAACGCCACTTTCGAGGCCGGAAAATGATAGGAGACATGGCCCGCTGTGTGGCCGGGCGTGGCGATGACATCGATCCGCTCACCGCCGAGATGGACGACCGAGCCTTGCCCGACGGTCTCGTCGATGCCGGGGATCTTTTCCTTTTCCGCCTCCGGTCCGACGATGCGCAGCTTGAAGCGCTCCTTCAGCGCCAGATTGGCCTCGACATGGTCGACATGGTGGTGGGTGGTCAGGATCATCGTCGGCTTCCAGCCGGTACGCTCGATAGCGGCAATGATCGGCGCTTCTTCGGGTGCGTCGATAATGGCGGTCTCGCCGCTTTTCGGGTCATGCACCAGCACGCCGAAATTGTCGCTGCGGCACATGAACTGTTCGATTTCGACGGGCATTGGCATCTCTCCATCTGTTGGCGCAGACATAGGGCGCTTGGCCGCTGATGTCATCTAGCTTTGCAGAACGTGCCGGCTTTGTTGAACTTGGGCGGCATCGCAGCTACCGTCCCGCGCATGCATTCCGATATCGTCGATCTCCGCTCCTTCTATTCGACCACGCTCGGCCGCCTGGCTGAACGCTCGATCACCATGGCGCTGTCCTCAATATGGGCAACAGTGCCCAATGAGCGGCTGGTCGGGCTCGGCTATACCTTGCCGTGGCTGGAGCGGTTCGGCACCGATGCCGAGCGGGTGTTTGCCTTCATGCCTGCTACGCAAGGCGCCGTCGTCTGGCCGGCGAACGGGCCGACGGCTACGGCGCTGGTCTTCGACGAGGAATTGCCGCTGGTCGATTCCTGCATCGACCGCATGCTGCTCGTGCATTCGCTCGAACATGTCGAAAACCCGCGCGAGACGCTGAACGAGATCTGGCGGGTGCTGTCGCCGGCAGGGCGCGTCGTCATCGTCGTGCCCAACCGGCGCGGTGTCTGGGCGCGGTTCGAGCACACGCCGTTCGGCAATGGCCGGCCGTTCTCGCGCGGCCAGCTGACAGAATTGCTGCGCGAGGCGAATTTCACACCGGCTTCCTGGTCCGACGCGCTGTTCTTCCCGCCATCGCCGCGGCGCTTCATGATGCGGTTCCACAATGTGCTGGAGCGCGCCGGCCGGCGGTTCTGGCCGATCTTTTCCGGCGTCATCGTGGTCGAGGCGCAGAAGCGGCTCTATCAGGGCGTGCCGGTCGCGCAGCGCGCCTCGCGCCGTGTCTTCGTGCCGGTACTGTCACCGCACGGTGCGACGCGGCTTGGCCGCCGGGCGGAAGGGGTGACATCGACGACACGTCAGGTGACACCTTCGTGATCATCATGAAAACTGGTGTTGCGTGGGTTTTTCCCACCTATCTGTCGCAGATGCATTCGCGGTCCGTTTGAGCGGCGGATGCCTTCAAGTCTCTCCATCTGGTTCAGCAACGCTTCTGAACGCAAGGACCTCGTGCATGGCTGATCAACCGGACAAGTCCGCCACCGCTCAGCCGGTAACCGTCGAAGCCAGCAGCCTGCGCGATCAGGTGGCGACGATCAAACGGGCGCTGGTAGGCTCACCGGTGCGCAAGTGGCTGGTCTGGACGTCGGTCGGCATTATGGCGGTCATCGTCGCGACGTCGATCGGCCAGATTCTGCTCAACCGCTGGAACCAGCCTTTCTACGATGCGCTGGCGCGTCGCGACATGGCGGCCTTCCTGCATCAGCTGATGATCTTTGCCGTGATTGCCGGCACGCTGCTCCTGCTCAACATCGCTCAGACCTGGCTCAACCAGATGATCCGGCTGAAGCTGCGCGAGGCGCTGACGCTCGACCTGATCGACCAATGGATGCGGCCGGCGCGGGCCTTCCGGCTCGCCAATGCCGGCGCCATCGGCGTCAATCCCGACCAGCGCATGCAGCAGGATGCCGCGCATCTGTCCGATCTGTCGACGGACCTCGGCGTCGGCCTGCTGCAATCCTTCATCCTGCTGGTGTCGTTCGTCGGCGTGCTTTGGCAACTCTCGTCGGGCTTCGTCTTCCACATCAACGGCTGGTCGCTGGCGATACCGGGCTACATGGTCTGGGCCGCGTTCCTCTATGCCGGCATCGCCTCCTGGCTGAGCTGGCTGGTCGGGCGGCCGCTGATCCGCCTCAACAGCGACCGCTACACCCGCGAGGCCGAGCTGCGTTCCGGGATGGTGCGCGTCAACGAGAATGTCGACGCCATCGCGCTCTATCACGGCGAAGCCGATGCCAAGAGACGGCTCGAAATCGACCTTGGCACGGTGCTGGGCGCGATGCGAAACATCTACAAAGCGCAGATCAACCTTTCCTGGGTGACCGATACCTATGGCTGGATCACCGTGGTGGCGCCGATCCTTGTGGCATCGCCGGTCTATTTTTCAGGCGATATCAGCTTTGGCGGGTTGATGATGGCGGTCGGCGCCTTCAACCAGGTGCACTCGTCGCTGCGCTGGTTCATCAACAATATCGGCGGCATCGCCGACTGGCGCGCCACGCTGATGCGCGTTGCCGACTTCCGCATTGCGCTCGATGAAACCGATGTGTTGCACGACAAGGAAAAGCGCATCGAATTCGGCGATAACGCCAATGGCAGCCTGACCTTCGAGAAGCTCCAAGTGGCCTCGCCGGAGGGCTGCACCAAACTTTCAGACAGCCATGTCGAGATCCATCCCGGTGAGCGCGTCATGATCACCGGCGACCCGGGCGCCGGCAAGACATTGTTCTTCCGCGCCATTGCCGGCCTTTGGCCCTGGGGCAGCGGGCGGATCGGCTTGCCGGCCGGAGAAACGCCGATTTTCGTGCCGCGTGTTCCGTATTTTCCTGCCGGCACGTTACGCGAAGTGCTGCATCCGAATGGCTCGGCGCCGGCTGGCGATGCTGATTTTGGGGCGGTGCTGGCCGAGGTCGGCCTCGAGCGGCTGTCATCCTCGCTCGACCGTTCCGCACGCTGGGAGCGTGAACTCAACGATGACGAACAGCGGTCGCTGGCCTTCGCCAGGCTGGCCTTGCGGCAGCCGAAATGGGTGATCATCGACGAAGCGATGGACGCGTTCGATGGTCCTTCGCTACGAAGGGTGCTGTCCATGCTGGAGAAACGCCTGCCGGAAACCGCGATCCTCAACATCGGGCGCGGACTGCACAATGGTCATTTCTTTCCACGCGCATTGAACATCGTGAAGGATACGGGTGCTGCGCCACTGAAACCCGCCCGAGTCAGGACCGGCGCCATCGACCCGCCGCCGAAAGCGGCCGTGCGGCGAAAGAAGTAGAAGGGGCTTTATTTCGCCGCGATCGCGGCGAAGATTCACGGGTCGAAACATCCGTGGTGCGGCCATGCTCGATGCGCTCAGCCTGCTTGCCTGCCTTGCCTGCACCACGCCCGTGGCTGCCCCGGCCGTTGCCGTGGATGTCGAACTGGTGCTGGCCGTCGACATCTCACAGTCGATGGACGAGAGGGAGTTCGCGCTGCAGCGCGCTGGCTATGTCGAGGCGCTCAGGCATCCCGATTTCATCAAGGCCGTGCGCTCGGGAACCACCGGGCGCATCGCGCTTGCCTATTTCGAATGGGCGGGCGTCGTGCGCGAGGATGGCGTCATCGCCTGGCAGGTGATCGACAGCGCAGAGAGCGCCAACGCCTTCGCCGACAGAATAGAAGCGCGGCCGTTCCGCAGCTTTCGCGGCACCTCGATTTCCGGTGCGCTTGCCTTC
Organism: Mesorhizobium sp. M0615; assembly: GCF_040320805.1. NCBI lineage: Bacteria > Pseudomonadati > Pseudomonadota > Alphaproteobacteria > Hyphomicrobiales > Phyllobacteriaceae > Mesorhizobium > Mesorhizobium sp. M0615. Next base: position 84,501 of record NZ_JAMYQI010000008.1, read on the forward strand.
GGCGCCGGGCTGTTCGAGGGCACGGGGTTCGATGCGCCACGCAGCGTCATCGACATTTCCGGCGACGGTCCCAACAACACCGGGCTGCCCGTCGCCACGACACGCGATGCGGCGGTGGCCAAGGGCATCGTCATCAACGGCCTGCCGATCCTGATCAGCCCGTCGCCGACCTTCAGCCATCTCGACCAGTATTATGACGACTGCGTCACCGGTGGGCCCGGCTCCTTCGTGTTGCCGATCTATGCGGCCTCGGAATTCGCCACCGCCATACGCCGCAAGCTGATCCTGGAGGTGAGCGGCATCGCCGATGCGACCGTGGTCCCGATCGATGCCGCCGCACCCATGGACTGCCTGCAGGGCGAACGCGACCGGCGGCTATATTCCGACCCATATCTGCCGGAACTCGACAAATGAGGTTTGAGGCAGTTCGGAGGGGAAAGCCGCTGCGCGGCTTGTCGGCAAACTTCAGGCCGGCCGTGCACCGTATTTGTCGCGAAATTCGGCATAGAGATCGCGGCGCCAGCGCCGGCCGCCGACATAGCCACGCAACAGCTGCGGCAGCGAATAGCCAAGCGCCTTCGACGACCGGTTGGCCATATAGCCGGAGAACGCCTGCGAAACCCTGCCCTTGAGTGCATCGGCGATGAGCTGCCGGGCGATCATGTAAGGCGGAATGTAGGGGTAGCGGTCGGCGATATAGGGGTGCTTGTCGATCAAGCTCGCATAGGCTTCGACATAGCCGTCCCGGCGACCGGAGATCGAATTCTCCGAGTTGTACTTTTTCCAGTCGATCACTTCGGACAGCTGCGCGCCGCTGCGACGGGCAAAGCGCAGCAACAATTCGCGATCCTGCATGCGCGTGACGTCACTGTCGTAGCCGCCGATGGCCAGCAGCGACTCGCGCCGGGCGGTGATTGCCGACCCGGCAATGAAGATGGTCTGCGCGACAAGGGCCCGCTCCAGCGAGTCGCGGCTCAGCAGCGCTTCGCGGTTGACGCAGTTGGTGCGGCGATTGCCCTTCAGCGACACGAAGGAACTGATCAGCACTTCGAGCGAGGGATTGTTGTCGAACTGCTCCAGCGTCCGCGCCAGGCGATCCGGCAAATAGACGTCGTCGGAATCGAGGAATGTCACCACCGGCGCCTGCGCCCGCTCGATGCCGGCATTGCGGGCGGCATTGGCGCCGCGCCATTTCGAGCCAACATAGATCAGCCGTGGATCGCGGATTTCGGCAAGTGCGGCTGCCGTACCGTCGGTCGAGCCGTCATCGACGACAATGTGTTCGAACCGGGGAAAATTCTGCGCCAGCACGCTCTCCACGGCGCGCACCACCTTGCTGCGGCGATTGTGCGTCGGTGTGATCACCGAGATCAGCGGAGCGAGGTCGGTTGCCTTGGACATGTTGCTTCGATTGTGCCCCGAAATGCCTGGAGGCCGGAGGTTTTGATGGTCGCCGTCCAAGCCTTACCCCGGGATGGCATTCGATTCGACGCTACAAAAAACCAGCGGCAATGTCATCACAAACTGTTGAGCCAGGACGCCGGTAAGCCGGCCGATTACCCCAGACGTAATCGACCGATGGCCATCATGTCTGCAGATTGCGCCAACGAAGCCGGTCGTCGGGCTTCGATCTCACAGGGAGTTCAGCCATGGCCGCCTACGCCGTCGCCCATATGCGTCAAGTCACAATGGGCCCGCAGATTGTCGAGTATCTGCAGAGGATCGACGCCACATTGGAGCCGTTCGGCGGCCGCTTCCTTGTCCACGGCGGCGACATGGACGTGGTCGAAAACGAATGGCCCGGGCATCTGATCGTCATCGAGTTTCCGGACAGGGCGCATGCGTGGGGCTGGTACGATTCATCAGCCTATCGGGAGATTCTGGTCTTGCGCACCGACAACTCCCACGCCGATGTGATCATCGCCGATGGCGTTCAGCACCCGCACAAGGCGACGGACGTGCTGGAATAGGGGCAAACTACCGCTTCAGCAAGAACACCGCTTGCTGGCCGAAGAAATTCCAGAACCACCATGGCATCGACAGGCCGATCTTCTGGCCGTTGCCGTCGAGCGCGGTGGCTTTCTCGACCGAAGCGCCGAGTTCCTCGACCAGATTGACGAAGTCGCGGATGGTGCAGAAATGGATGTTGGGCGTGTCGTACCAGGAATAGGGCAGGTCCGCGGTCACCGGCATCCGGCCCTTGACGAACAGCGACAGCCGCACCCGCCAGTGGCCGAAATTGGGGAAGGAGACGATGGCGCGGTTGCCGATTCGTAGCAGCTCGTCGAGCACCAGCTTCGGGTTGCGGGTCGCCTGCAGCGTCTGAGACAGGACGACGAAGTCAAAACCCTTGTCTGGATAGAATTCGAGGTCGGTATCGGCATCGCCCTGGATGACCGAGAGACCGCGCGCCACGCATTCATTGACGCCGCGCTGTGACAGCTCCAGCCCGCGGCCGTCGACCTGCTTGGTCTCCTGCAGGAGTTCGAGCAGCAGGCCGTCGCCGGAGCCGACATCGAGCACCCGCGACTGCGGCGGTATCAGGTTGGCCACGACTTCGAGGTCGACGCGCTGGCTGCCATTGACGCTCATGAGGCGAGCCCCCTTGCGCGGGCCGCCGAGCCGATGAAGCCCTTGATGGCGGCAAACAGTTCGGGTTCATCGAGCAGGAAGGCATCATGGCCGCGGTCGGTGTCGATCTCGACGAAGGAGACGGAGGCGCCGGCGGCGTTGAGCGCATGCACGATCGAGCGGCTCTCCTCGGTCGGGAACAGCCAGTCCGAGGTGAAGGACACCAGGCAGAAGCGGGTCTTGGTCCCGGCAAAGGCATCTGCCAACCGGCCGCCATGGTCGGCGGCGAGGTCGAAATAATCCATCGAACGGGTCATGTAGAGGTAGGAGTTGGCGTCGAAGCGGTCGACGAATGTCATGCCCTGGTGGCGCAGATAGCTTTCGATCTGGAAATCTGCGTCGAAACCGAAGGTCAGCGCTTCGCGGTCCTGCAGATTGCGGCCGAATTTCCGATGCAGGGCGGCTTCCGACAGATAGGTGATGTGGGCGGCCATGCGCGCCACGGCGAGCCCCTTTTCCGGGCGCTTGCCGTGCTCGAAATATTTGCCGCCATGCCAGTCCGGATCGGCCATGACGGCCTGCCGGCCGACCTCGTGGAAGGCGATGTTCTGCGAGGAATGGCGTGCGCCTGTGGCGATCGGCAGGGCCGAGAAGACGCGCTCGGAATAGCACGATGCCCATTCCAGCACCTGCATGCCGCCCATCGAGCCGCCGAGCACGCAAAACAGCTTTTCGATGCCGAAATGGTCGACCAGCATCAGTTGCGCCCGCACCATGTCGCGGATGGTGATGATTGGCAGGTCGAGGCCGTAGGGCTTGCCGGTGGCGGGATTGGTCGAGGCCGGACCCGTGGAGCCGAGGCAGCCGCCGATGACGTTGGAGCAAATGACGAAGAAGCGGTTGGTGTCGATGATCTTGCCGGGACCGATCAGCACTTCCCACCAGCCGGGCTTGCCGGTCACCGGATTGGTGCTGGCGACATGCTGGTCGCCGGTCAGCGCGTGGCAGACCAGGATGGCGTTGGTGCGGGCATCGTTGAGGGCGCCATATGTCTGGTAGGCGATCTGGAACGGCGACAAAAGCGTGCCGGCGTCGAGCTTCAGCGGCTTGTCAGGGCCAAAACGCAACACAGGGCTCGACGGGTTGTCGGCCTCGTTGTTGGTTTTTGTAGCGCGGAGCGCGGCCATGTGACTCTCCTTGCCCGCCGTCAGGCAATAAAAAACCGGCAGTGCGATCGCAAAGCCGGTTACGTCACGCAAACGGCCCTTTAGCGAGTTGTTTAACGTGGCTGCAAGCCGACCGGCCAAATCACCACGGAACTGTTGCGTTCTTCTAGAACTCGTGCGGCCCGGCGTCAACGGCCAGCTATTGCCCGCCTCTCGACATTCGCGGCTACGGCTTGTATTTCCGCTGCGGCCTCCGGACGGAGGCATTCTCGATGGATTTGCGACATGGACAAGACAGCGGACAAGGCACGGCCGACGCCCCGCGCGGGCATTATGGACATCGACGCCTATGTGCCGGGCAAGAGCACGGCACCGGCCGGCGTCGCCAAGGTCCATAAATTGTCGTCGAACGAGAACCCGCTCGGCCCGTCGCCGAAGGCGATCGAGGCCGCGCGCGAAGTGGCTGGCAAGCTCGATGTCTATCCCGACGGCACCGCCCGCCGGCTGCGCGAGGCGATCGCCGAGGTGCATGGCCTCAACCCGGCAAACATCATCTGCTCCAACGGTTCCGACGAGATTTTGGGCCTGCTGGCGCAGACCTATCTGGCGCCAGGCGATGAGGCGATTTTTACCGAACATGCCTTCATGGTCTACAAGATCTACATTCAGTCGGCGGGGGCCAAGCCGGTTGCTGTGAAGGAAACCGAGGAGCGCGCCGACGTCGACGCGATCCTGGCCGCGGTGACGCCGCGGACCAAAATCATCTTCCTCGCCAATCCCAACAATCCGACCGGCACCTATCTGCCGTTCCAGGAGGTCCGCCGCCTGCATTCCACGCTCCCGGGCAACGTGCTTCTGGTGCTCGACGCGGCCTATGCCGAATATGTCAGGCGCAATGACTACGAGGCCGGCATCGAGCTGGCGGGCAGCGCACAGAATGTGGTCATGACCCGCACCTTCTCCAAGCTCGGCCTTGGCGGCGCGCGCATCGGCTGGATGTATGGCCCACTCCACATCGTCGATGCCATCAACCGTATCCGCGGCCCTTTCAACGTTAACGCAACAGCGATCGAGGCCGGCATTGCCGCCATCCGCGACCGCGCCCATGTCGAGCGCAGTTCGTTGCACAACGAGACCTGGCTTACCTGGCTGAATGAAGAGCTGACGAAGCTTGGGCTCAGGGTGACGCCCAGCGTCGGCAATTTCGTCCTCATCCACTTTCCCGACGACAAGAAGCATTCGGCTGAGGCGGCGGACGACTACCTCACCCAGCGCGGCTATATATTGCGGCGCGTTACCGGCTATGGCTTTCCCAATGCGCTGCGCATGAGCGTCGGCACCGAAGAAGCCAATCGCGGCGTTATCGACGCCCTCACGACGTTCCTGAAAAGCTGAAACAATGACATCACCGATGTTTGAAAAGATCGCGCTGGTCGGCATCGGCCTGATCGGCTCGTCGCTGGCCCGCGTTATCCGCCGCGAGGGCCTGGCCCGCCATGTCGCCATCGCGACGCGCAGCCCGGCCACGCTGGCGCGGGCGAAGGAGCTCGGTCTTGGCGAGAGCTACACCACCGGCGCCAGGGAAGCGGTCCGCGACGCCGACCTGATCATCGTCTCGGTGCCTGTGGGATCGTCGGGCGAGGTGGCGCAAGAGATCGCGCCGGGGCTGAAAAAGGGCGCCATCCTCACCGATGTCGGTTCGACCAAGGCCTCCGTCATTGCGCAAATGCAGCCCTATGTACCGGACGGCGTGCACTTTATTCCGGGGCACCCGCTGGCAGGTACGGAGAAATCGGGCCCGGATGCGGGTTTCGCCGACCTGTTCGAAAACCGCTGGTGCATCTTCACGCCGCTGCCGGGAACCGATCCGGCCGCGCTGGAAAAGCTGTCGGAATTCTGGCGGCGCTGCGGCTCCAACATCGACTCGATGGACCCGCAGCATCATGACATGACGCTGGCCATCGTTTCGCATCTTCCGCACATCATTGCCTACAACATCGTCGGCACGGCCGACGATCTGGAATCGGTGACCAAGTCGGAAGTGATCAAATATTCGGCTTCCGGTTTCCGCGACTTCACCCGTCTGGCCGCCTCCGACCCGACCATGTGGCGCGACGTGTGCCTGCACAACAAGGATGCCATCCTGGAAATGCTGGCGCGCTTTTCGGAGGACCTCGCCTCGCTGCAGCGGGCGATCCGCTGGGGCGACGGCGACAAGCTGTTCGACCTGTTCACCCGCACCCGGGCCGTTCGCCGTTCGATCATCGAGGCCGGCCAGGATATCGACGTGCCGGATTTCGGCCGGCAGGCGGTCGAGCACCCGGTGAAAAGTTAAATCTGTTTCAGACGGGCCAGGTCGCCGCGACCATGGCCATTGTCTCGGCCCGGTCCGGCGCGCCCAGCCGGCCGCCGAAGCGCTGGCATTTGAGCGCGGCCGCCGCGCTGGCAAAGCGCAACGCGTGCTCGACCGACATGGCCTCAGCAAGTCCAACGGCAAAGGCGCCGTGGAAAACGTCGCCGGCGGCCAGCGTGTCGACCGCCTTGACCTTCGGCGCCGCGATGTGGCGCACGCATCCGGCGGACCGGTCATGCCACCAGCTTCCCGAGGCGCCGCCGGTCACCGCCACGAAGGCGTCTGTGCGGCTGGCGAGGTCGGCGCAGGCGGTTTCGGGATCCAGCGCGTGGCCGCAGACAATGCGTGCAGCCGTCTCCGAAGCGACGATGTGCGACGCCAGCGGCAACAGATGCTCCAGCACCTCCAGCGGCGCCGTGTCGGCGTCGAGGATTGCCGGGCAACCGGCGTCGCGCGCGGCGGTCAAGGCAAGAGCGGCGGCGCCCGGCCAGCGCACATCGACCAGCACGGCATCGAAGCCGGAAAGATCGGCGACAGGCACCGCCTCGGGGTCGGCCTGCGCCTTTGGGTCGTAGAAGGGCACGATGATGCGCTCGCCATGAGCGTCGACCAGGATCGCGGCCAGCGCCGAGCGGGCGCCTTCGACGCGGCGGACAAAGCCGCAATCGACGCCCTCGGCCTCGATGCCGGCCAGCAATTGGTCGCCGACGGCATCGTCACCTGCACTTGCCCACAGGAACACCTCGGCGCCGAGACGGCGGGCGGCGCAGGCAGCACTTGTCGCCATGCCCGAGGCGATCTGGATGCCGTCCGAGGCGATGAACTTGCCCTGATGCGTGGGCAGGGTTTCGACGCGCAGGATGGTATCCAGCGTCAGCGCGCCAACGCTCAGCAGTTTCACCGGTCGGTTCATGCGTCGGCTTGCTCGAGCATGATCTCTCCCCAAAAGCCGTTCCCGCTCTTTGCGATCATGCTCTATCTCTTTGTTTTAACGGAATTCCGGACGGAAAACCGCTCACACTTTTCTTGGAATTGCTCTAATCGAGCGGCTTGATCTTGCCCAGCGGAATGAAGCCGAGCGAGACCTTGCCCTTCACCACCTTGAGCGGCATCGACGGTTCGTTGCCGAGCAGCGCCAGACCGGCAAAGCCTTGCTCGATCTGGCTCTTCTGCTCGGGGATTGCGGTGGCGAGGATTGCCGCCACGGCTTTGGGATCCTGCAGCTTGATCGTCAGGTCGGCATTGACCAGGCCGTTGGCGTCGACCGACACCGGGCCGGAGACGGTGATGCGCGCGGTTCCCGACGACAGATCGAGCTTGTGGATGTCGGCCGCCTGGCCGCGCAGGCTCCTGGCCTGCGTCTTCATCAGCGCGACGCCGTTCTTCAGCGTCGCGTCGCCGCTGCCGTCGAGCGGCGGCAGCACGCGCCCGCCGATCGCGTCGGCGTCGATCTCAAGATCGGTGAAGCTGCCGACGTAGCCGATGTCCTGGCCGTCGGGCCGCAACTCGCCCGCCGCGGTTCCGGCGCTGAACAGTGAAACCGGATCAGTGTCGTCGGCCGGATCCGTCTGGCCGGACAAGCCCTCCGCCTGCAGCGAAATGCTCCGGGGCAGGGGCCAGAAGAGCTTGGCATTGGCCTGCAGATTGTCCCAGTCGATCCATAGCGGCGCCATCCCCGGCACCGAGGTGCGCAGCGGCCCACGCAACTCGGCGGCAGGCGACAAAGGCCGGATGAGCTCTGCAACGAAGTTGAAGCTGCCTGCCGAGGCGGCAACGTTCCTGGCGTCGTCCTCGTAAGCCAGATTGTCACAGGAGATGGCAAAACTCAGGGGGTAGCCGCTGACGGTGAGGTTGGCACAGCCGGCCTCGATGCCTTTGTCCTTGAGCGAGGCCACCGCCTTGTCGGCTTCGCTGCTGACGCGACCGGCGACATAGAACCAGACTGCGCTGTAGACGCCGAACAGCATAACGAGCAAGGCAGCGAGCCACATCAGCCGGCGGCGAAACTTCGACGGACGCTCGTCACTTGACGTCATGCTGCGGCTTTCATTAACGCGGGCGTGTTGCGGGTGGACTGTGGCTTACGCAAAAGCAAAAAGAACAGAAGAGCACCGATTCCGATGCGGCGGCGTCACTCTCGTACAATCAGGCTTGGCGATATGGGCGATTTTTGGGTTTTTGGCTACGGCTCGCTGATCTGGCGACCGGGATTCGCCCATGTCGAGACACGGCGCGCGCGGCTTTACGGCTACCGCCGGTCGCTCTGCGTCTATTCCTTCGTGCATCGCGGCACGCGCCAGCGGCCGGGCCTGGTGCTAGGCCTCGACCGTGGCGGCTCCTGCATCGGGCTGGCCTTTCGCGTGCCCGGCGAGCTGCGCGATGAGGTGCTGACCTATCTGCGCGAGCGCGAATTGGTGACCAGCGTCTACCTCGAGCGTGTGCTCGATATCAGCCTCGACGGGAATGGGGCGGCCGCGGGAGAGAGAGTGAAAGCGGTTGCCTATATCGTCGACCGCCAGCATGAGCAGTATGCCGGCGGGCTCGACCCCGCGCATGCGGCAGGTGTTATCCGTGGCGCCGTCGGCCAGTCCGGAAACAACGAGGACTATGTGCTCAACACGCTGCAGCATCTCGCGGCGCTGGGTATCAGCGACCACTGGCTGGAAGAGGTGGCGAAGCGGATCGCCTCGTGAGCCAGTGGACCACGGCGAGCCTGCAGGCGAAGCGCTCGCGCCTTTGTGAAGCGCTGGCCCGCTGGAAAATTGGCTGAGGCCTTTGACCTCGGCGCGGCGAGACCTAGCTTAGCTGCGGCCCGAAGCATTCGGGTCGCCCGCCGCCAGCCCACGGAGCCCCGTCTTGCAAAAACGCCGTCTCGGTCAAACCGACCTTTCCATCGCGCCGCTGGTCCTGGGCGGCAATGTCTTCGGCTGGACCGCGGACGAGAAGACCTCCTTCGACCTGCTCGACCGGTTCGGCGGCGCCGGCCTCAACGCTATCGATACGGCCGATGCCTATTCGCGCTGGGTGCCCGGCCACGCGGGCGGCGAGTCCGAGACCATCATCGGCAAATGGATGAAAAGCCGCGGCAACCGTGACAAGATCATCGTCATCACCAAAGTCGGCTCGGATATGGGACAAGGCAAGAAGGATCTGTCCGCTGCCCATATCGAAAGGGCAGTCGAGGCGTCGCTCAAGCGACTGCAGACCGATGTCATCGACCTCTATTTGTCGCACTGGCCGGACCCGACCACGCCTTATGAAGAGACGCTCGGCGCCTACCAGAAGCTGCTCGCTGCCGGCAAGGTCCGCCATATCGGCGCCTCGAATCTCGACGCCGGCCAGCTGCGCGCCGCGCTCGATGTTGCCAGCCTGCGCGGGCTGCCGCGCTACAGCGTGCTGCAGCCGGAATACAATCTCTACGATCGCTCATCCTTCGACGGGCCGCTGCATGATGTGTGCGTGGCCGAGGATATCGGCGTCATCACCTATTTCAGTCTCGCCAAGGGGTTTTTGAGCGGCAAATACCGTAGCGAGGCCGATCTCGGCAAAAGTGAACGCGGCGGCGGCGTGAAGGCTTATCTCAATGCGCGCGGCATGCGCATTCTGGCCGCACTCGACACTGTGGCGGCGCGCCATTCGGCCAAGCAGGCGGAAGTAGCACTCGCATGGGTGATGGCGCAGCCCGGCATCACTGCGCCGATCGCCAGCGCCACGACGCTGGACCAGGTCGACAGCCTGGTGCGCGCCGCATCGCTGAAGCTCAGCGCGGAGGATCTCGTGGCGCTGGACAAGGCCAGCGCCTAGCCGCGCAGGTTCGGCACGATCGTTCAAGACGACGGCTGTCCGCCTTGCCACACTGTTCTCCATTATTGTGGAGAAGAGGCAGCATGGCCGCAGACATTCTTTCGCAGGCGCAGCCCTGGCAGCAATTGCTGGCGCTGGTGCTGGCGGCAACCGTCGTCATGGGCAGTCCTGGCCCGGCGACGATCAGCGTCACGGCGATAGGGGCCGCCTTCGGCCTGCGCAATTCGCTTCACTACACATCGGGGATCATTTTAGGCACGGTCGCGGTGCTGCTGGTCGTGGCCACCGGCATCAAGGCTATCCTCACCTCGATGCCGGGCGTAGCGCCAGTGCTGGCGGTCGCTTCAGCCGCCTATATTCTCTACCTCGCCTACAGAATAGCGACAGCGCCGCCGCTGGCCGCGCGTGACAGCAGCGCGGTTCTGCCGACCTTCCTCGGCGGCTTCCTGCTCGCCGTTGCCAACCCGAAAGCCTATCTGGCGATTGCTGCGGTCCTTGCTGGCTCCGCGACCGCAGCTCTCGGCATCCCGGCCAGGCTGGCGGTTCTCACCCTGATGATCGTAGCCATCCATGTGCTGTGGCTGCTGGCCGGCGCGGCCTTCGCCCGCACCCTGCGCCAGCCGCTGACGTCGCGGATCATCAATCTGGCCTTCGCGGCGACGCTGGTGCTGACCACGGCGCTGGCGGCGTGGCCTTGAGCCGGCCCGCAGAAGAGATCAAGCTTTGGTCTTTTTTGTTTTGGCGCGATTCAGGACGGAAAAAACCGCTCACACTTTTCCTGGAATTGCTTTGGCGGCCGCGGCGAGTTCGGCCAGCCGCTTGACCGCCGTCGGCGGCATTTGCGGCGGGTTAGGAGCCTGCGATGCCTCGATCAGCAGCTGGTCGCAGGCGGCTTCCGTATCGCCGATCAGCCGGTCCATGAATTCGTCCTTGCCGAGCCCGGGCGGGATCGGCGGCAGGAAGCGGGCCTTGATGGTGCCGGGAAAGCGCAAAAATTTGCGGCGAGGCCAATAGAGGCCGGCGACATGGGCGACCGGTACCACCGGGACGCCAAGCTGCGTATAGAGCTCGACAATGCCGTATTTGTAAGCCGGCTCGTCGCCTGGCGCTCGGCGCGTGCCTTCGGGGTAGATAATCAGCTGGCGCGGATTGCGCCCCATCTCCTGCTTTGTCGATGCAACGACCTGCTTCAACGCCTTGGAGCGGCTGCCGCGGTGAACCGGGATCATCCGCATCTTCAGGATGTACCAGCCGAAGAAGGGGATCCAGGTCAGCTCGCGCTTCAGGATATAAAGCGGATCGTGGAGGAAGGGAAAGAAAGCGATCGCGTCCCAAAACGACTGGTGTTTCGGCGCCAGGATGAAAGAGCCCTCCGGCAGGTTCTCGACGCCGGTGATGTCGCTCCTGGTGCCGGCGATCTTGTCGTAGAGCCACAGGCTGGTGCGCGACCAGAATTTCGGCACGAACCAGGCGCGATGGCGTGGCGAGAGGAAGTAGTAAGGGGTCCAGAGGACCATCTGGACGATCAGATTGACATAGAAGACGAAGTTGAACGCCAGCGAGCGGATATAGAGCATGCGGGGAAGGGCCCGTTGAGGAGGTGTGCGTTGGTTACACCAAGCGCGGGCAAAAAGGAAACGCCGCAATGGCCTGACATAGGCCGGCTCGCCACTGACTCAAGCCAGTCTCAACTCACCACGTCGCCTGCAACAGCCGCTGCTTCAGCCGCGGAGCGGCGAAATCGAGGAACGCCCTTAGTTTCACCGCCAGCAGGCCTTGGCCGGCATGGACGAGGCTCACCGGCCACGGCTGCGGCTCGAAGGGTCGCAAGACCGGGACGAGCACGCCGGAACGTACTGCGTCCGCGATCTGGTAGGAGAGCACCCGCGTCATCCCGGCGCCTGCAATCGCGGCATCGATTGCAGCTTCCGCCGTGTTGACGCGCAGCCGTGAGTGGATCGGCACGATCAGTTCGCCCTTGTCGCCGGCAAAGCTCCAGCTGGCGAGCGCTGCAGGCCCTTCGAAACTGATGCATTCATGCGCGGCCAGATCGTCCGGCGTCCGCGGCATGCCATGCGCGGCGATATAGGCGGGGCTGGCGCACACGACGCGACGGATCGCGCCGACGCGGATGGCAATGAGGCTCGAAGGCGCAAGCTCGCCGATGCGGATGGCAAGGTCGAGATGTTCCTCCGCCAGTTGGGTTATCCGGTCAGCCAGCGTCAGGCGAATGTTGACTTGAGGATAAGCCGCCAGGAATTCGGTGACGACAGGCAGCACGTGCAGGCGACCAAAGACGACTGGCGCGGTGATGAACAGATCGCCGGTCGGCGTGCTGTATTCGCCGGCGGCGGTGCGTTCGGCTTCGCCGACCTCGCCGAGGATGCGGCGGCAGGCGGCGAGATAAGCCTGGCCGGCATCGGTCAACGTGAGCTGCCGGGTCGAACGGTTCAGCAGGCGCGCCTGAAGGTGCTTCTCGAGGTCGGAAACCTTGCGGCTGACTGTTGCTAGTGGAATGCCGAAATGGCGGCCGGCAGCGGAAAGGCTGCCCGCTTCTACCGCGACGACGAACAGCGACATGGCTTCGAGCCGATCCATAGCTTCTTCCGGAAATTGGAAGGATAGCTTACAATTATGCCATCTACATCCAAAACATGAAAGGACTTACATCTCCGCGTACAATGGCCGTGTTTCGGCCTCGCGGAGGCTTCCATGAATGCTCATACTTTCACCAGCGATGTCGCCTTCACGCCGACGGTCAAGGCGATCCAGACCCGCAAAGGTTCACGCAAGGGCTATGCCAGCGCCGAGGAGCGCGGCGGATGGCGCGCCCATATGACGCCCGACCTCGCCGACCTCATCGCGGCGCAGACCAGCGTCTTCCTGTCGACGGCAAATGGCGAGGGTCAGCCCTATATCCAGCATCGCGGCGGGCCAGCCGGCTTCCTCAAGGTGCTGGACGAGAAGACCATCGGCTTTGCCGATTTCTCCGGGAACAGGCAGTTCATCACGCAGGGGAATCTCGCCGACAACAACCAGGCATTCCTGTTCCTGATCGACTATGCGCATCGCCAGCGCGTCAAGATCTGGGGCACGGCGCGCGTCGTCGAGGACGATGCCGAGCTTCTGGCAAGGCTGATGCCGCAGGACTACAAGGCGCGCCCCGAGCAGGTCATCTTGTTCACCGTCTCGGCCTGGGATGCCAATTGCCCGCAACACATTCCGCAGCGATTCGAGGCCGCCGATGTCGCGGCCGCACTCGCCGAACGCGACAAGCGGATTGAAAGCCTCGAACAGGAGATTGCGCGGCTGCGTGGCGCGGAAGACGGCACGGCCAAGGGGTAATCGAGCGCCGTCAGAGTCGTCTGTCTGGACGCAATTCCCAAGGGAAAGCGTACGTGCTTTTCCCGGGAAAACCGCTACACACTTTTCCTGGAATTGCTTTAGTCCTTGGCGGTCGAAACCTCGGCCAGTGCGACGCTGTCGGCAGTCTGGCGGACCGGGACGACGCCGCGCGCAAGCGCCAGCAGGTATTTGCTGTATTCGGTCAGAAGCACGCGTAGTGCTTCCGGCTTGGTCAGCCAGTCGCCATTGTCCAGATTGGTGTTGACCACCGGATAGGGTTCAAGCCTGGCGCCATGCAGCAGGCGGCCCATCTCGAGCAGGCTGCGCGGCATGTGGTAATTGTTGGTGACGAGGATGACGCTGCCATAGGCGTGGCTCTCCACCCATTTAGCGCTTTCCTCGGCATTGCCGATCGTGTCGAGCGCGGCGCGGTCGATGTCGACACAGCAGGAAAACAGCGCCTTGTCGCCGCCGGTAGCAGCCTGCAATTGGCGGCGGCTGGCAGAGGGATGCACGCCTGAGATCAGCAGCCGCTCGCCCTTGCCGGAGGCAAGCAGATCGAGTGCTGCGTCGAGGCGGGCCTGACCGCCGGTCAAGACGATGATCGCATCGGCCTTGGCCGGGTTGGTCGGGGTCGTCATGTGGCTGACCTTGCTGGCGAACCAGCCGAAGCCACCGGCAAACAGGGCCACAAGCAGCAGTAGACAGAGGGAGGCGAGACGCAGGGCGGTGCGCAAACGGCCCAGCCCGGTGCGCACACGCGAACGCACCACTGGCATCTGTCCAGCCGTTCCGGTCGACTCCCGCGCGTTCATCATCCTATGGTTAATCCTGAAATGCCTTTTTGGTAAGGAAAAAAGCGCACATTGCGTTACGTCGGTTTTCGATCCGTGATCGTCCCTTCCATTCCTGTCCTTGCCCCCGAACTGTTTTCGCTTCTGCCCTCACGGTTCACCCCGCATCCGGCTGGCGGACATCGATGTCGCTGAGGTAGGCGACGACGGTTGCGTGCGAGGTCGCCGCCGTCAGTCCGCCGATCACCAGCACCATCAGCCCGACGCCGAGATAGCCGGCCGATCCGATGGCGAAATTGCCGAACAAAGCGGTGGCCTGGTCGGCCTGCGGCGTTGCCATGTTGCGCGACGACCACCAGGAAAAGACGATGAAAACCAGGATCGCGGCTGCGCCGCCGGCGGCCGCGCCCTTCATCCCGGTGACCAGGAAATGCCAGCGGAATTCGCGCGCGATGAAGCGCGCCTCGGCGCCGACGAAATGCAGCACTTCGATGATATGGCCGTTACCCGCCATAGCGCCGCGCGTCGCAAACACTACGGTCAGCACCGTCGCCGACAGCATCAGGACCAGCACGGCGATGCCGATGGTGACCGTGGTGCGGGCCATGGCGACCAGCCGGTCGACCCATGTACGGTGATCGTCGAGCGAAGCACTCGGCAGCTTGGGCGTGAGCGCCGCACGGATGGCGCTAAAGTCGGGCGGACTGGTCTCGTCGATGGTGACGATGATCAGGCGCGGCACCGGCAATTCGTCGATATTCAGGCCCGAGCCCAGCCATGGCTCCAACAGACGCGCGGTGGCGTCGCGATCGATGATCCGGGTTTCCTTCACGCCGGGGAATTCGCCGACGATCTGCGAGGCCTGGGCAAGGGCTGCCTCCATGTCGAGGCCGTCGACCGGTTTGATCTGAATCGTCGCCTCGCGCGAGATCTGGTTTTCCCAGACCGAGGCAGTGTCGCGCACCAGCGTGACGGCGCCGAAAGTCAGGCAGGACAGGAAGGTCATGATGGCGATGACCAGCACCAAGGCGCGGCCGGCAATATTCTGCGCCGGCACGATCGGCGCCATGCGGCGCTGGACGCGCTGCGTCGTCGTCGCGGGCTCGGCGGCGTCTTCATGCAGCTGTTCGGCCGATACTTCAGTCATAAATATCCAGCCTTCCGCCGGCCAGGATCATGCGGCGCGCGTCGACCTGTTCCATCAGGCCGAGATCGTGAGTGGCGATCACCACCGCGGTGCCGAGCCGGTTGAGCTCGATGAACAGCCTGAGCAGCCGGCGTGCCAGCGGCGGGTCGACATTGCCGGTCGGCTCGTCGGCAAGCAGGATTTCGGGCTGTTCGATCAAGGCCCGGGCGATTGCCGCGCGCTGCTTTTCGCCACCCGAAAGGACCGGCGGCAGCACATGCATGCGCTCGCCCAGGCCAACCCATTTCAAAAGTTCGGTGACGTCGGTGCGGTAGCTCGCTTCCTCGCGGCCGCGCACGCGCAGCGGCAGAGCGACATTCTCATAGGTGGTCATGTGGTCGAGCAGGCGGAAATCCTGGAACACCACGCCGATGCGGCGCCTGAGATGCGGCAGTTCAGCGCGCGAGATGCGCGAGCGGTCCTTGCCGAAGATGGTGATCAGCCCGCGTGTCGGCTTCAGCGACATGAACAGAAGGCGCAGCAGCGTCGTCTTGCCGGCGCCGGAGGGCCCGCTCAGGAACTGGAAGGAGCTCTCCGGAATGTGCAGGGAGATGTCGCGGAGGATTTCCGGACCCATGCCATAGCGGAGGCCGACATTTTCGAAGCGGATCACGTGCGACGACCTGAGGTGTGTGGCGGCGGCGTGCCGGCCCTTTCTGTCCGACGACCATCGGCCGCCATGGTTAACCCTCGGTTAATTTTCGCTGTTTTTGAGTGCGTCACAAGGGTTCCGGTGGGGAAGCGTTAACCATTTCCATTTACGCAAAAGAAACGAACAGGCAACAGCGGGGCCATGATGGCTGAGCAACGAACCGCGCGCCCGGTTTCCGGCGAAATCATGACCGGGACAAGTGTCGCACCGGAATCGCGTCCTGTGGCGACCGACATCGTCGATGCGGATTATGAGGTGCTGCCGCAGCCGATCCCAAGGGTAGAAGCCATGCCGACGCCGGCGCGCGACATCGCGACGCCGTCGATGGAAGGCATGGAGATGCTGCGCAAATCAGATGCGTCAGCCGGGCGGCCGGCATCGCGTGGCGGGCCGATCTTCTGGATTGCCGGCATCGGTGCGGCGCTTGCCGCCTTCTGGGTCTCGGGTGGCCACGCGCTGGTGCGCCAGACGCCGTTCTGGTCAGTCGAACAGCCGGAGGGCGCCGTACTCAGCATTGCCGGCGTCACGTCGCGTGTCGACGCCTCGGGATCCACCCCGGTGCTGTTCGTCGATGGCGAGGCCGTCAATGACGGTTTAAAGGCGGGACAATTGCCTTCGCTGCAGATACGTGTCACCGGCAATGACAGCCGCATCACCCGCTATACTCTGGGGACATCCAACCGTTCTCTGGCGCCCGGCGAAAGATTCGGCTTTTCCAGCCGCCTCGATGTGCCTAGAAACGGCGTCAAGGCCGTGGCGGTCACCTTCGCCGGCTAGTCGGTTTCTCTGGAAAGGTTGTTGATGCCAGTTGTGCGCGGCAAGGACATCGAGGTCCTCTTTTCGGCGTCCGCGATCGCGCGGCGCAATCTCGAACTCGCCAAGGAGATCGCCGAGCACGACTATCACGACCTGCTGGTGATTTCGGTGCTGAAGGGCTCGTTCATCTTCGCCGCCGATCTGATCCGCGCCATGCACGATGTCGGGCTGTCGCCCGAGGTCGAGTTCATCTTCATTTCCAGCTATGGCGCCGGCACCACCAGCGGCGAGGTGAGGGTGCTGCGCGACATCGACAATGAGGTCGCCGGCCGCGACGTGCTGCTGATCGACGATATCCTGGAATCGGGCAAGACGCTGTCCTTCACCCGCAACCTGATGCTGTCGCGCGGCGCCAAAAGCTGCGCCATCGCGGTGCTGTTGGACAAGCGCATGCGCCGCCAGACGGAGCTGAACGCCGACTATGTCGGCTTCGACTGTCCCGATTACTTCGTCGTCGGCTACGGCATGGACGTCGCCCACGCTTTTCGCGAACTGCCGTTTGTCGGTGTCGTCAAAGGCGATGCCTGAGAAAAGGGCTCGACGCTTCAAATTTTCAGAAAAAGTCAACTTTTGCCCGCCAAATTCCGGCCCATGGCAAAGCTTCTGATCGTCGAGGACGATGAGTCCGTCCGCACCCTCGCCGCCCGCGCGCTCGAACGCGCCGGGCACTCGATCGATATCGCCGCCGACGGCGCGCAGGGGCTGGCGATGGTCAGTGCTGCAGGCGGCGGTTACGACCTCGTCGTCTCCGATATTCGCATGCCGGAAATGGATGGCATCGAGATGGCGATCGCCGCAGCCAGGCTTTTCCCTGACATGAAGATCCTGCTGATGACCGGCTATGCCGACCAGCGCGAGCGCGCCGAGGAATTGAACGGCGTCATTATCGACGTCGTGCAAAAGCCTTTCACGCTGGCCGAAATCCGCTCGCGGGTCGACCAGGCGCTCGCCTGCTTCGCCTGACACGCTTCAGGCGACATCCTGAGACGCGGCGAGGACAGGCGCAGCGCTCCGGCGCCGTTCGGTGTTGAGCGCCAGCAGACCGGCGCCGATGATCAGCGCCGCACCGATGGCAGTGGTCGAGCGCGGCACCTCGTCGAAGAACAGGAAGCCCCACAGCGGCGACCAGATGATGCCGGTGTATTCGAAGGTGGCGACGCGGTTGGCGGGCGCCAGCCTGTAGGCCTGCGACAGCAGAATCATGCCGGCCGAAGCGACGAAGCCGCAGGCCGCCATCTTGAGGAAATCCGGGGTCGTCGGCCAGACCCACGGCCGCACCAGGAATTCGAGGCTGGGGTGGACAGCATGGGTTATGCCGGCAAGCCAGAATGTGCCGGCAACCGCAGCGGCGCCGACCAGATAGGCGCCGTTCTGGTAGAAGGCCATGACGGTGGACGATTCGGTGTCGCCGATCTTGCGCGCCATCAGCTGTGAAAAGCCGTAGAGCAAAGCCGAGCCCAACGAAAGCAGCGCCGCCCAGTCGAACAGGCCGGCGCCCGGGCGCAGCATCACGACCACGCCCAGCATGCCGATCAGCACGGTGGCGAGAGCCTGCCAGGAGACGCGCTCGCCGAGATAGGGCCCGGCCATCGCCATGATGAACAGCGGCGCCATGAAATAGAGCGCCACCGCGTCGGCGAGCGGCAAGGCAGCGATCGCCAGATAGTAGACCGTATAGGAGGAGAACTGGATGAAGGCGCGTATCGTCAGCAGGCCGAACCGCTTCGAGGCGATGGCCCGCAGGCCGACATCGGCGCGAACGAGAACGACCAGGATCGGCAAAGCGACGATCGAGCGGATCCACATCACCTCGGTCACGGGATAGCCGGCTGACACCGCCTTGACCAGCGGGTCCTGGAGCGAGAACACCAGCACGCCAAGGCACAGGCTGATGATGCCGAGAACGATCCGGTTGCGCATGTTGTTCTGCCGGCCCTTGCCTTGACTGCCCGCAGCCGCCCGGCCATGGGGTAAAAAGAACCCGCCACCGTTTCGGGCAGCGGGTATGAGTGAGGACTCTTTGGTTGGTCCGCAGCCGATTTCGCGGCGGCATATCCAATGGGTGAGCGGACTATGCTGCGGCGTTTGACATGTTGCAAACGAATTGGAATGATACCAGCGATCAAATTTGCTTATGACGGATTCGATGCGGCCGACCCTCGACAGCGATCTCCTGCGCACCTTCGTCGCCATTGCCGAAGCGGGCAATTTCACCCGGGCGGCGGAGCAGGCCGGGCGCACCCAGTCGGCGGTGTCGATGCAGATGAAGAAGCTCGAGGAGCTGGTCGGCGACAGCCTGTTCGAACGCGGCTCGCGCGGCGTGGCGCTGACGCGCCGTGGCGGCGAGCTGATCGTCAATGCCCGCCGCATCGTCTCGCTGCTCGACGAGACGGCGGCATCGATGGCGGCGGCACCGCTTGGCGGGCCGGTGCGCATCGGCATTCCCGAGGAATATGGTCACGCCATCCTGTCGCGCGCGCTCGGCGCCTTCTCGAAGCGTCACACCAAGGTCGAGGTCACCGTGCGCTATGCACATTCGGGCGCCCAGCTGGCAGCGTTGGCGGCCGGTGAACTCGACCTCGCCGTGGTGTTCGAATGGCAGGATCCTTCCGGCGGCGAGGTGCTGATGCACGATCCGACCGTGTGGGTGACATCGAGCCTGCATCACATGCATGAGGAGCGGCCGGTGCCGATCGCGCTCTACAACCGGGCCGGCTGGTGCAAGGACTTTGCCATCAAATCGCTTGAGCAGCGTGGGCTGGCCTACCGTGTCGCCTATACCAGCGACACCACCGGCGGCCTGAAGCTCGCCGTCACCTCTGGCCTGGCGATCGCGCCGATCTCGCACAGCAATATTCCGGACGGCTGTCGTGAACTCACCGCCGCTGACGGGTTCGGCCATATCGATTCCTCGAATGTGGTGATGCACCGCAGCCCAAATGCCTCAGGCGAAGCTATCGACGGCATGCAGGAGGCGATCCGCGAGGCGTTCGTCAACCGGCCGGCTTAGTCTGTTGCATCCTCGTAGAAATGCAGGCGATTGCCGAAGGGGTCGCCGACCGACACTTCACGGGTCTGCCACGACGTGGTTTCGAGGCCCGGCCGGGCGTAGCGGTATCTCTTGCCGATCAGTTCGCGGTGCAATGCCGCGATGTCCTCGACCTTGATGCGCATGGCTATACCCGGCGCGCCGTCGCCATGATGTTCGCTCAGATGCAGGACACAGCCGTCGCGGATTACACCCATGTAGAGCGGCGCATTGTCGTCGAAGCGGTGCTCGAACTCGACCTTGAAGCCGAGAAAGTCGACATAGAATTCGCGTGCCTTGGCGATGTCGAAGATGCGCAGGATGGGCGTGACGGCACCGAGTTTCGGCATGGCGCTGATACCATTCAGTTCGACGGATGTTGCCTTGGAGGCTACTTCAGCTCCAGCAGCCGCTCGAGGTAGCTGCGCTCGATGTCGGGGCTGAGCGCGTTGCCGAGCCGCTTGCGAATCGCCTCGAGAATCTGGCGGGCGCGCTGCACGTCGATCTCGTCGGGCACCTTCACCGAATCGCCGAAATCGGGTCCGCGGCTGGCGCGCGGTCGGCCCAGCGGATCGCGGCCGGCGTCCTGTTGGCGGCCGCCTTCCTGGCTGCCGCCCTGGTCGCCCTGCATCGCCTGCAGCTGCTTCATCATCTCCTTGGCGCCCTTGCGCAGCGCTTCCAGCGCGCGACCCTGGTGGCCGACTGCCTGGTCGCCTTCGCCTTCGCCAAGCGACTTTTCGGCATTGCCCATGGATTTGCCAGCGTCGCCAAACCCCTCATTGGGCTGCATGCCCATGCCTTCCAGGCCCTTCTTCAGCTTGTCGAGTTCGCTCTGCAACTGGCCCTGGCCTTCCTGCAGCTGCTTCATCGCATCGGCGAATTCCTGCGGTGTCATCGACTTCGGCCGGGCGAGGGGATCGCGATCCTTGCCGACGCCCGGCTGGTCCGGATCGTCGCCATTGCCTTCGCCGGGCTGCTGATTATCTCCGCGCTGCATCTGGTCCATGCGGTAGGTGTCGTTCATCATCTCCTGCTGGCGGCGCATGATCTCGCCCAGCTTGTCCATCTGCTGGCGCATCTCGCTGTCCTGCTCGCCGCCTTGCTGCTGACGGCCGGCCTGCAGGTTGTTCATCATGTTTTCCAGTTGCGACAGCAGCTCCTGCGCCTTGTCGCGGTCGCCCGACTTCGCCAGGTTCTCGATCTGGTCCATCATGCGGTCGATATCACTCTGACGCAGCTCGCGGCCATTCTGCTGCATCTGCGGCGCGTTCGGGTTCTGCTTGGCGCGCTCGGCGAATTCCTGCAGAAATTCGTTCATCGCCTCGCGCAGTTCCTTCATCGCCTTTTCGATCTCTTCGTCGCTGGCGCCGCGCTTGATGGCGTCCTGCAGCGCCTGCTGGGCCTGGCGGAGCCGCTTTTCGGCGGACGAGAGATTGCCTTCCTCGATGCCGAGCGCGATTTCCCAGAGATAGGCAACCTCGTTGCGCAACTGATCGTCGCTGTCCGACATCTTCAGCCGGCTGCGGGCGCTCATGATGGCGAGGTAATGCGACATGTTGTCGAACGTGTCCTCGGGCCGCAGGGTGATGGCGTCCATCAGGTCGAGCACGCGCGGCTTGGCATTGGCGTCGAGCGCCAGCAGGCGGCGCTGCTCGACCACCGCCCGCGCCAGCGGGTTGGCGAAGGGCCGCTCCGGCATCACAATAGTCTTGGTTTCGCTGGTTGCGGTGTGTCCGGCATCGTCGGTGGCGACAAGCGACAGCTTGATGCTGGCGCCGGCCCAGACGTGCTCGGTGAGGTCCTTGGTGGTCTTGGCGGCGTTCGCCTTGCCGCCGCGGCGCGGCAGCGCCAGCGGCAGGTCAGGCGGACCGTAGAGCGGATGCGCATCGGGCGCCGCCGGATCGGCCAGCGCGAAAACCGCCTTGGCGGTGGCCGCGCCATAGTCGTCGTCGATCTGGTAGTTGAGCTCGAAGGCGCCGTTGACGGCGCGCTTGGGCTCGCCGACGAAGCGGATCGTCGGCGGCTTGTCGGGGATCACCGCGAAGGCCCAGCGACCGAGATCGGCTTCGCCCGACTTCAGCGTCAGCGTGCCGTCGGCGGTCAGCTTGCCGGTGAACTGGCGCAGCTTGGGGGTCGCGGGGTTGACCGCCGCTGCTTTGACGGCCGCCACCTGTGGTCCCGACGGGTCGATGGCGCGAGCATTGCCGCCCTTGTCGGCAAAGCTTAGCGTTTCCTCGCCGGAGCCGCCGGTCACGCGCAGCGAGACGTCGCTGCCTTGTGGCACGGTGAAGGTGGCAACCGCCTGCTTGGCGTTGCCATCGATGACTGGCGCGGTCAAGAAGATGGGCGGCTTGCCGGTATAGGCCGGCGGGGTCGCCCAGGCATCGATGCGCGGCGGTACGATGTCGCGCGCCGCATGGGCACTGAAACCATCGGACAGCCTGCCGCCGGACGGTCCGAAGGAGAAGGCAAAAGCGGTGACCAACAGCAGCGCCGCCACGGCACGCAATGCCCACGGATCGCGCTCCGGCACGCGGGTACGCGGCAGGTCGGCGCCAAGGCTGCCGAGCTTGTCGGCCATGCGCTTTTGGTGTTCGCGCCACAACGCCTGGGAAAAGATGCTTTCCTTGCCGCTGGGACGGTCGGTCTGCACCAGCACCGGGCTGTGCTGCAGCTGGTTGGCGGCCTCGATACGGCGGTCGATTTCAGCGGCGGATGGAAGCTTGAAGAAACGCAGCGGGTAGAGCGCCGCCAGCGTGGCAATACCGAACGCCGTGACCAGGATAATGCGCGCAATGTCAGGCAGCCGGGGGAAAAGGCCGAGCCAGGAGAGGCTGAGAAACAGGCTGGCGACGATGAGCAGCGGCAGAAGCAGCGGCCAGCCGCGCTCGACCGTCATCGAGACCCGTGTCGCCAGCCGGCTCAGGGCAAGCCGCCCGGCCAGGCTGCGATCGCCACTGGAAATGGGGCGTTCCGTCATTGGCCCTTCCTGCCCGGGCGGGATAGCCCGGACTCAACAAGCAGAAGTTTACCAGCAAACACGGCAAAGGCGAGGCGGTTCCGGAAAACTTGAAAAGCTTTGGCGGGTTTGCGTCCCACTTCAGTCGCAGCAAGGTTTAGAATTTCGTGGGATCGGTGTTCGAGCCGCATACCAGGACCGCGATCCGTTCGCCCGGCGCCGGGGTGTAGCGGCCGGACAAGAGAGCCGCAAAGGCAGCGGCCCCACCCGGCTCGGCGATGATACGCACCCGCTCCCACAGCGCCTTCTGCGCGGCAATGATGGCGTCGTCGGTGACCAGGATGGAGCGCTCGACGAAGGCCTCGGCGATCGGGAACATCATCTCGCCGACGCGCTTGGGCGCCAGCGAATCGGCGGCGACGCCTTCGGCCGGCGCATCGACGGGGTGGCCGGCTTCGAAGGCGTGATGCAGCGTCGGCGCGCCTTCGGGCTCGATGGCGATGATCCTGATGCGGCCGGCAAACCAGGCGGCGATGCCGCCGATCAGGCCGCCGCCGCCGACAGCGACCAGCAGCGTGTCGATGTCTGGCAGATCGGTTTCGATTTCGAGGCCGAGCGTGCCCTGGCCGACCAATGTTTCCTCCTGGTTGAAGGCATGGATCTGCAGCGCGCCGGTCTTTTCGGCAAAAGCCTCGCTGGCGGCCAGCGCCTCGGCATAGCGGGCGCCGCCGACCATCAGTTCGGCGCCGTAGCCGCGGATGCGCTGCAGCTTGGCCGGTGGGCTGACTTCGGGAACGAAGATCGTCGCCTTGTGGCCAAGCCGCATGGCGGCATAGGCGACCGCGGCGCCATGATTGCCGCCCGAAGCCGCAACCACGCCGGCCGCAGGCACCGGCCGTTCGAGCAGATTGGTGAAGGCGCCGCGCGCCTTGAACGAACCGGAATGCTGCAGGCATTCGAGCTTGAGGTCGACCGCCAGCGGCGGCCGGTCGAAATCGGCCATGTCGACGCGCAGCACCGGCGTGTGCCTGATATAGCGGCGGATGCGCGGTTCCATCGCGGCAATGCGTTCGCGCGTGACGGTGTTGCCGTTCGTCATGACCATCTCCTTGGGATTGACAGCAATTAGTAACTTGGCAAAATGGCTAAATGCAAGAGGTTGATGTCTTCAAGGCGATCGCCAATGAACGCAGGCTGCAGATCCTCGACTGGCTGAAGGATCCGCAGGCGCATTTCCCGGCCCAGGCAGACGGCGATCTGGTCGAGGATGGCGTTTGCGCGCTGCTGATCGCGGAGAAGCTCGGCATTACGCAGGCGACGCTCTCCGAACATATGCGCGTGCTTACCCAGGCCGGCCTGCTGCGGCCCAAGCGCATCAAGCAATGGACGTTCTACCGCCGCGACGAGGACAGGATCGCCGACACAAGGATGCTCATCCAAAACCGGCTGTAGCGCAGCCGCCGTGGCGGCTCCTATGCAAGCCAGTCGGGCACCGAATCCAGGCCGATAAGCTCGTCATAGGTCTGGCGCCGGCGTACGACATGGAAACGGTCGCCGTCGACCAGAACCTCAGGCACAAGTAGGCGGGTGTTGTAGGTGCCGGATTGCACCGCGCCATAGGCGCCGGCGGTGGTGACGGCAATGAGGTCGCCAGACTTGAGCCGGGGCAGGTCACGGTCGAGGCCGAGATAGTCGCCGGTCTCGCAGACCGGGCCGACGACGTCGACCGCCATGCGCGGCGTGTCGGCCGGCGGCTGCACCACCGGCTTGATGTCGTGGAAGGCATCGTAGAGCGTCGGCCGGATCAGATCGTTCATGGCGGCGTCGACGACGAGGAAGTTCTTGGCGTCGCCTTCCTTCACGAATATCACTTCCGAGACCAGGATGCCGGCATTGCCGACGATCAGCCGGCCCGGCTCGAACATCACCTTCACCCCAAGCTTTGTCAGATGCTTCCTGACGATATCGGCATAGGCATCGGGCAGAGGCGGCGGGCTGTTGTCGGTGCGGTAGGGGATGCCGAGGCCGCCACCGAGATCGACATGCTCGACGGCGTGGCCATCGGCGCGCAGCGCGCCGACCAGTTCCGCCAGAAGCGCGAAAGCATCGTCAAAGGGCTGCAACTCGGTGATCTGGCTGCCGATATGGGTATCGATGCCGATGGGCTTGGTGCCCGGCAAACCGGCCGCGCGGGCATAGACCTGGCGCGCCCTTTGCCATGGAATGCCGAACTTGTTCTCGGCCTTGCCGGTGGAGATCTTCCTGTGCGTCCTGGCGTCGACATCCGGGTTGATGCGCAGCGACACCGGCGCCACCTTGCCGAGCGCGGTGGCGCGGGCCGACAGCAATTCAAGCTCCGGCTCGGATTCGACATTGAAGCAGAGAATGCCGGCCTCGAGCGCGAAATCCATCTCGCGCGCGGTCTTGCCGACACCGGAAAACACGATCTTGTTGGCCGGGATTCCGGCGGCGAGCGCGCGGCGCATTTCGCCTTCCGAGACGGTGTCGGCGCCGGCGCCGAGCTTTGCCAGCGTTCGCAGCACCGCCTGGTTGGAATTCGCCTTCAAGGCGTAACAGACCAGCGTGTCGAGCCCGGCAAAGGCCCCGGCGAACACCCGGTAGTGCCTCGTCAAGGTTGCCGTCGAATAACAATAGAACGGCGTGCCGACGCTTGCGGCGATGTCTGGTATCGCCACGTCCTCGGCATGGAGCACGCCGTCGCGGTAATCGAAATGGTTCACGAGAGTGTTTCCGGAAGTTGGAGCACGAGACCTAGTTAGCACGAGACCTGGTCAGAAAGACCAAGCCGGTCTCATCGGCTCTAGATCAGCGGGTCGAGGATGAACTTCTTGTCCACGACCGGTTTTTCCGGCTCCGGCGGCACCGGCTGTTTGGCGCGCTCGGCGTCCTTGCGGGCCTGGACGGCCGCTTCATAGGGCGTATCGAGACCAGCCTTACGGCCGCAAGCGGTCACGGCAGCCATCGCCGTCAGCAGCGTCAGCGTCACCAAAATCCTGCTTGCGGTCATCGATCCATCCGTCCGAAACTTTATGTGCTGCGCTTTTAACCGAGTTTTAGGCGCATTGCACCCCGGCATCATGCCTTGGCGATGCGCTTTTTCCAGCTGCGGATCTGCTTCCTGACCTCCGACGGCGCCGTGCCGCCGAAACTGGTGCGGCTCTTCACCGAATTCTGCACCGCCAGAACCGAGAAGATGTCTGCCGTGATGCCGGGGTTGATCGACTGCAGATCTTCCAGCGACAGCTTTTCAAGGCTCACCTTCTTCTCTTCGGCCACCGCCACCGCGCCGCCGGTGACATGGTGTGCCTCACGGAAGGGCAGGCCCAGCGTGCGCACCAGCCAGTCGGCGAGGTCGGTCGCGGTCGCGTGGCCCGAGCCGGCGGCCTTCTTCATGGCGGCGGCATTGACCGTCATGTCGCGCACCATGCCGGTCATCGCCGCCAGCATCAGATCGAGCGTCTCGGCGGCGTCGAAGACCGATTCCTTGTCTTCCTGCATGTCCTTGCCGTAGGTCAGCGGCATGCCCTTCATCACCGTCAGCAGCCCGACCAGATGGCCGGTGACGCGGCCGGTCTTGCCGCGCACCAGTTCGGCGGCGTCCGGGTTCTTCTTCTGCGGCATGATCGAGGAGCCGGTGGAGAAGGAATCCGACAGCCTGACAAAGCCGAATTGCGGCGTCGACCAGATGATGATTTCTTCGGCGAGCCGTGACAGATGCGTGGCGCAGATCGCGGCCAGGCTCAAGAACTCCAGCGCGAAATCGCGGTCGGAGACGCTGTCGAGCGAATTGCGCATCGGCTCGCGAAAGCCGAGCGCCTTCGCGGTCTTGTGGCGGTCGATCGGAAAACTGGTGCCGGCAAGCGCTGCCGCGCCGAGCGGGCTTTCATCCATCCGCTCGATGGCATCGCGGGTCCGCGACAGGTCGCGCGAAAACATCTCGACATAGGCCATGCAATGATGGCCGAAGGTCACCGGCTGCGCCGCCTGCATGTGGGTGAAGCCGGGCATCACGGTCGCCGCATGCTCCTCGGCGCGGTCGAGCAAGGCTGAGATCAGCCCCTTCAGCGCCTCGGCGACGCGAAAGCACTCGTCCTTGACCCAAAGCCGGAGATCCACCGCCACCTGGTCGTTGCGTGACCGCGCCGTGTGCAGGCGGCCGGCGGCCGGGCCGATCAGGTCGGCAAGGCGGGCCTCGACGTTCATGTGAATGTCTTCCAGCCGGGTCGAGAACTCGAACGTGCCGGCCTCGATCTCTTTCAGGATCGTGTTCAGCCCGTGAGCGATCTTTTCTTGATCGGCCGCCGAAATAATGCCCGTTTCAGCCAGCATCTCGCTGTGGGCGATCGAACCTCTTATGTCTTGCGCATAGAGTTTGCGGTCGAACGAAATCGACGCGTTGATCGCTTCCATGATCGCGGCCGGACCCGAGGCAAAACGTCCGCCCCACATCTGGTTGCTGGCCTTCTTGTCGCTCATCGCTATAACCCGTGCTCCGGAGCAGTCTTAGAAAATGGCAGACGGTAGCAGATACTTCCCGGCCCCGCGCCTGATCCTCGCCGCTTTGCTGGCGGGCGTGCTGGCCGGCGTGGTCGCGGTATATGTCAGCGAGAGCGGGTCTGGCAACAACGCAGCCACCGGCAGCGCACCTGCGGCCGGCGCGGGCAACAGCAAGGACGACGTCGCCTGCGCCGCCAAGAGCGACCGCGCCAAAAAGGTTGCCGCCGCGGCCACCGGCCAGGTGGCGGCATTGCTGCCCGCCGATCCGCCGCAATCGCTGAAAAGTCTCGCCTTCAACGGTCCCGACGGCAAGCCGATGACGATCGCCGATCATGCCGGCAAGACCGTGCTGCTCAACCTGTGGGCGACGTGGTGCGCGCCCTGCCGCGCCGAAATGCCGGCTCTCGACGCCTTGCAGAAGGAAAAGGGCAGCGATGCCTTCGAAGTGGTCGCGGTCAATGTCGATGCCGGCGACGATGTGAAGCCGAAGAAGTTCCTCGCCGATATCGGCATCGGGTCGCTCGGCTACTACCGCGATTCGACGCTGGCGCTGTTCAACGACGTCAAGACGCGTGGCTTGGCGCTAGGCCTCCCCGTCACCATGCTGATCGACGGCGAAGGCTGCCTGATCGCGCATATGAACGGACCGGCAGAATGGTCGGGACCGGATGCCAAGCGCCTGGTCGAGGCCGCACTCGCCCCTTAGAGCGGTTCACCGTTTCATCGAAACGGCTACCCGCGCTAACTTTTTTGTTTCGACGCAATTTCGGACGGAAAACCGTTTCACACTTTTCCTGAAATTGCTCTAGGCTGAGCGCAGGGCCGCCGCCGGCGGCAGCATCAAGATGCTGCCGCCGCGTTGTTTGACGCTGGCGTCGTCGTGTGCCGCCGGCGCCGCGACGCCGGTCAGTTCGCTGAACGCCTCGATCGGGCTCGGCCGGCCTAGATAGTAGCCCTGGCCGATCTCGCAGGCCTCGGCGTCGAGGAATTTCAGCTCGCCCAGCGTCTCGACGCCCTCGGCCAGAACCGGCAGGCCGAGACCGCGGCCAAGCCCCAGAACGGCGCGCACGATGGCTGCCACCTGGCCGTTGCTGTCGACTGATTTGATGAATGAGCCGTCGATCTTGATCTTGTCGAAGGGGAAGGCGCGGAGATTGGACAGCGAGGAGTAGCCGGTGCCGAAATCGTCCATCGCCACACGCACGCCAAGCGCCTTCACCTGGCGCAAGGTCGCCAGCGCGCGCGGCATGTCCTTGACCAGCGCCGTTTCGGTGATCTCGAGTTCGAGCCTGCCGGGCGTCAGGCCGGAGCCGAGCAGGACTTCATGCACCTTGCGGCTGAAATTCGGATTGTGGAGCTGCACCGCCGAGACATTGACCGCGACGGTGAGAGGGTTCTTCCAGCGCGCTGCCTCGGCGCAGGCCGTCGCCAGCACCCATTCGCCGATCTGGATGATGACGCCGCTGTCTTCGGCCACCGGGATGAAGGTCGCCGGCGACACGTCGCCGCGCTGCGGATGATGCCAGCGGATCAGCGCTTCGAACCCAACCATCCGCCCGCTGCTGATCTCCTTTTGTGGCTGGTAGACGAGGCGAAACTCATCGCGCGCCATCGCCTGGCGCAGTTCGTGCTCCATCACGCGCCGGTCTCGCGCCTCGGCGCCCATCGAGGCCTCGAAGTAACGGTAGGTGTCCTTGCCCTCGGCCTTGGCGCGGTAGAGCGCGGTGTCGGCGTGGCTGACCAGGAGTGTCGGCTCATCGGCGTCGAGCGGATAAAGTGCAATGCCGATGCTGGCCGACACCAGCCCGCCACCGACCGACAGCCGGTTTTCCTCGCGCATGGCCGCCAGCACCGCCTCGGCGATGCGGCCGGCCGCCTGCGGATCGGGAAGGTTCGGAGCGATGATGGCGAACTCGTCGCCGCCGAGACGCGCCAGCATCTGTCCGTGGCGGAGCACGGCGGAGGCGCATAGCGCCACCTTCTGCAGCATGGCATCGCCGGCGCCGTGCCCGAACAGGTCGTTCACTTCCTTGAAGCGGTCGAGGTCTAGCAGCAGCAGCGCAAGATGCCCGCCCTTGCCGCCGCGGTCCATTGCGGCAATTTCGGCCTCGAGCCGGCCGGAGAAACTGCGGCGGTTGGGGAGCCCGGTCAGCGGGTCGAAATGGGCGAGGCGCAGGATCTCCTGCTCGGCCTTCCTGCGTTCGCGGATGTCGCGCACGGCGACAACGCTGTGCCGCTTGCCGCAATAGTCGATGCTCCTGGCGATAAGTTCGACGGGGATGGTGGCGCCGTCATGGGCTCTGAGTTCGGCTTCCTGTGCCAGTCCGCTGCAGTCGGACATGCCGGCCGCCGTGCGTTCGCCGAAGAGGTCGCCAAGCAGCATCGCGTTCAGCACTTCCGGCGCAATGCCGGTGAGTGCCGCGATGCTGTCATTGGCGCTGACGATGCGGGCGCCGTCGCAGACGATCAGCCCCTCGACGGCGGCGTTGGCGAGGCCGTGCATGCGCTCGGCCTCGAGCTTGTGACGCCGGAAGCGAAGGTCGATCCACAATGCTGCGGCTGAAAGCACCAGGATAGCCATGCTGACTGCAGCGGCGGCGAAGGCCTGCGACACCGGTTCGACCGTGAACTGCGATATCTCGATGGAGGAGTCCGGGAAGATCGACACCGCGCCCATGGCGATGAAGTGCAGGCTGCAGATCGCCAGCGTCAACAGGATGGCGGCGGCGATTGTGGCCTGCATGGACGGCCGTCGCAACACGACCAGCAGCGCCAGCGCGGCGAGGGTGACGCCTGTCAGCACCGAGACGCCGACCAGCAGCGGGTTCCAGACGATGCGCCCTTCGACCTCGAAGGCGGCCATGCCGATATAGTGCATGGCGGCGATACCAGCGCCGAGGACCGCGCCGCCGACCAGAGGGTAGTCGATGCCCCGGCGCAAGGTGGCGATCCACATGCCCGCAGCGGTCAGGGCGACGGAACCGGCGAGCGAAAGCGCCGACATTTCCGTATTGTAGGCGTTGGGGATTCCGGGAGAAAAGGCAAGCATTGCGATGAAGTGCGTCGCCCAGATACCGAAGCCGGTGGAAGTGGCTGCTATCATCAGCCAGGTATAGCGGTTGCGCTCGCTCGAGCGGTCGACATGGCGAAGCAGGTTGACCGCCGAGAAGGAAGAAATACCGCAAATGAGCGCTGCCAGTGCGACCAGTCTCAGATCGTGCTCATGCACGATACAATTATAGACCGTCAGCATCTCGCCCCACCTGCTCTCCCACAGCAATCAAGCCGTCCACTTGATTAGTATGCCGCGCTTGACGAAGAATCGGTTATGCGAACTACAACTACAGCGGGTTTTTCGGGTTGTACCTTGCGGCGATCCTGTCTCATTCCAGACGCACGGTTACAGCAGCGCCTGGCGCGATGCCGCTCGGCCGATCTCGATCTGGCCGAGCGCCGGTATGGCGGCCGCACGGTGCAGGTGCGTGGCGCTGTCACGCGGGCCCTTCACGCATCGCTGGGCGGTCGGCGATCCTTGCAGGCCCACCGCGCCCATGTATCGCTGAGCCGGCTTGGCATTTGTCTCTGTCCTCGTTGCAGAGCGAGGGGGCGCGAAGTTAGCCGGGTATGAAATTCACGAAACAGCAACAAATCCGTTGTCCGATTGTCATCAGCGACACATATTGCCTTTGCGGGAGTGCCCCTTTCGCCAATGACAAACGGGAGATGAAACATGAAGTTGTTCGGCTTTGCGGCCGGTGTTGCCGCCACCTTGACCCTGCTTTCCACCACCTCCGCCTTCGCCGCCACCCAGATCAGTTGGTGGCATGCCATGACCGGCGCGAATGCCGAGGTGGTCGACAAGATCGCCAAGGATTTCAATGCCAGCCAGAGCGACTATGAAATTCTCCCTGTTTTCAAGGGCACCTATCCCGAAACGCTGAATGCCGGCATCGCTGCCTATCGTGCGGGGCAAGCGCCCGACATCATCCAGGTGTTCGACGTGGGTACCGGCGTCATGATGGCAGCCGAAGGTGCGATCAAACCGGTGGCCGATGTGCTAACCAGCGCCGGCGTGACCTTCGACAAGAGCCAGTATTTGCCCGGCATCGT
This sequence comes from Mesorhizobium sp. M0615, assembly GCF_040320805.1. Lineage (NCBI taxonomy): Bacteria > Pseudomonadati > Pseudomonadota > Alphaproteobacteria > Hyphomicrobiales > Phyllobacteriaceae > Mesorhizobium > Mesorhizobium sp. M0615. The sequence goes on from NZ_JAMYQI010000008.1 coordinate 115,803, forward strand.
CGGTTACTATTCGAAGCCGGACGGGACCATGCTGTCCTTCCCCTATAATTCCTCGTCGCCCATCCTCTACTACAACAAGGATATTTTCCAGAAGGCCGGGCTTGATGTGAACAACCCGCCAAAGACCTGGAACGAGGTGTGGGAAGCCGCCAAGAAGATCAACGCGAGCGGCGCCGCTTCCTGCGGCTATACCTCGACCTGGTTGACCTGGATCCACCTTGAGGCCTTCGCGGCCTGGAACGACGTTTCCTATGGCACCAACCAGAACGGACTTGCCGGAACCGACGTCGAGCTCAAGATCAATGCGCCGATCTTCGTCAATCATTTCCAGGCGCTCGCCGATCTGGCCAAGGACGGCACCTTCAAATATGGCGGCCGTACATCCGAAGCCAAGCAGATCTTCCTTGCCGGAGAATGCGGCATCTTCACCGAATCGTCGGGGGGTCTCGGTGACATCGTCAAGTCGGGCATGAACTACGGCATCGGCCAGCTTCCCTATGATAGTGACGCCAAGGGCGCGCCCCAGAACACCACGCCGGGCGGCGCCAGCCTGTGGGTGTTCGGCAACAAATCGGACGAGGAATACAAGGGCGTCGCGGCGTTCTTCTCCTACCTGTCCAAGACCGAAGTGCAGGAGTATCTGCACCAGAAGTCGGGTTATCTGCCGGTGACGCTCGCTGCCTATGAGGCGACCAAGAAGTCCGGCTTCTATGACAAGAATCCGGGCCGTGAGACGCCGATCCTGCAGATGCTGGGCAAGGCGCCGACCGAGAACTCGAAGGGCGTGCGCCTCGTCAACCTGCCGCAGGTGCGCGACATCGAGAACGAGGAGTTCGAGAAGATGCTGGCCGGCCAGCAGACTGCGCAGCAGGCGCTCGACAACGCGGTCGCACGCGGCAACAAGGCGATTCAGGAAGCGATCGGAAATTGAAGCGATTTGTCAGTTGAACCTCGTCCACGCGGACCCGCGTGGACGACTTCCTGAACAGCGAGGGAACCACACTGTCTCCACGCGTCGTCTTTCCCAACAAGACCCTGCCTTACCTGCTGGTGGCGCCGCAACTCGCCATTACGCTGATCTTTTTCTACTGGCCGACGGGGCAGGCGCTCTACCAGTCGATGCTTAGGGAAGACCCGTTCGGGCTGAAGAGCAAGTTCGTCGGGCTCGCCAATTTTCGCAAGGTGCTGGCCGACCCGGCCTACCTCAACTCGATCAAAGTTACGCTGGTGTTCTCTCTGGCGACCGCGATGGTCGCCATGGGTGTGGCCCTGTTGCTTGCCGTCATGGCCGAGAAGGTGGTGCGCGGCAAAGGCCTTTATCGCACGCTGCTGATCTGGCCGTATGCGGTGGCGCCGGCGATTGCCGGCATGTTGTGGCTGTTTCTGTTCAACCCCTCGATCGGTTCGCTGGCCTACGCCTTGAGAGGTCTCGGCATTGCCTGGGATCCTTTGCTTAACGGCAACCAAGCCATGATCCTGCTGGTGTCTGCGGCTGCCTGGAAGCAGATCAGCTACAATTTCCTGTTCTTCGTCGCCGGGCTGCAGGCGGTGCCGAAGACGTTGATAGAGGCGGCGGCCATGGACGGCGCCGGGGAGACGAAGCGCTTCTGGACCATCGTCTTCCCGCTGCTCGCGCCGACGACCTTCTTCCTGCTGGTCGTCAACACGGTCTATGCGCTGTTCGACACTTTCGGTATCGTCCATGCCGTCACCGGCGGCGGGCCGGGCAAGGCCACCGAGACGCTGGTCTACAAGGTCTACAATGACGGTTTCGTCAATTTGATCCTTGGCGATTCGGCCGCGCAGTCGGTCATCCTGATGGTCATCGTCATCTCACTCACGGCCATCCAGTTCCGCTATGTGGAACGCAAAGTCCACTACGGTTGAGCGCGAGCGATGATTGGTCAGTCCCCGCTTCGCGCCCTCATCGCCCACGCCGTGCTCATCCTGGGCATCCTGATCGTCGCTTTCCCGATCTACTACACCTTCGTTGCCTCCACGCAGACGCTGCAGACCATCCTCAAGCCGCCATTGCCTCTTTTGCCCGGCGACCAGGTCTGGAACAATTACAGCGAGGCGCTGTTCGGCGGTGTCGGCCGCATCGGCGGCGTCAGTGTCGGCCGATTGCTGCTCAACACCACGATCATGGCGCTCGGCATCGCGGTGGGGAAGATTTTCATCTCGATCCTTTCGGCCTATGCGATCGTGTTCTTCCGTTTTCCGCTTCGGATGGTCTTCTTCTGGCTGATCTTCATCACACTGATGCTTCCCGTCGAGGTGCGCATCCTGCCGACCTACAAGGTGATGGTCGATCTCGGCATGATCGACACCTATGCCGGCCTGATCATTCCGCTGATCGCCTCGGCCACCGCCACGCTTCTGTTTCGCCAGTTCTTCATGACCATCCCAGGTGAGTTGGTGGAAGCGGCGCGTGTCGACGGCGCCGGACCATGGCGCTTCTTTTTCGACATCCTGCTGCCGCTGTCGCGCACCAACATCGCAGCACTGTTCGTCATCCTCTTCATCTATGGCTGGACGCAGTACCTGTGGCCGCTGCTCGTCACCAACAGCAACGACATGAACACCATCGTCATCGCACTTAGAAAGATGGTCTCCTTCGCCGATGCCGATACCCAATGGCATCTGGTCATGGTCACCGCGATGCTGGCCATACTGCCGCCGATCCTGATCGTGGTGCTGATGCAACGCTGGTTCGTGCGCGGACTTGTCGATTCCGAAAAGTGAGAAGCCGATGGCGACCGTCGATCTGAAGGATGTGAAGAAGGTCTATCCCAGCGGCGTCGAGGCGGTGAGGGGTGTCTCCATCGCCATTCCCGACAAGGAGCTTTGCGTGCTGGTTGGGCCGTCCGGCTGCGGCAAGTCCACGCTGCTGCGGATGATCGCCGGGCTTGAGACCATTTCTTCCGGCACCGTCGCCATCGACGGCAAGATCGTCAACACGATCGGTCCGACCGAGCGCGACATCGCCATGGTGTTCCAGAACTATGCGCTCTATCCACATATGAAGGTCTACGACAACATGGCCTACGGGTTGCGCAACCGGGGTACTCCCAAGGACGAGATCGACAGCAGGGTTCGCTCGACCGCCAAGGTGCTGGAGCTCACGGCGCTGCTCGACCGGCGCCCGCGCGAGCTTTCCGGCGGCCAGCGCCAGCGCGTGGCCATGGGTCGCGCAATCGTGCGCAATCCAAAAGTCTTCCTGTTCGACGAACCGCTTTCCAACCTCGACGCCAAACTGCGCGGCCAGATGCGGGTCGAAATAAAGAATTTGCAGCGCTCGCTCGGTGTCACCTCGGTCTACGTCACCCACGACCAGCTTGAGGCGATGACGCTGGCCGATATTCTCGTCGTCATGAATGGCGGGTTGGTCGAGCAGACGGGCGCGCCGCTCGACATCTACGAGAAGCCGGCATCGACCTTCGTCGCCTCCTTCATCGGAGCGCCGCCGATGAACCTTCTGCCTCTTTCGCAAGGACCGGCTGGTCCGGCGCTGACCGACGGCAAGACGGTTGACTTCGCGCCTACGAACGCCGCCACGCTTGGCTTCCGCCCTGAGGATGCCGACGTCACCTTCAGTGCCGAGGCATCATCCGGCGCGCTTATTCTGCCTGCGGCGGTCGAGGCGGTCGAACCTGTGGGAGCCGAAAGCTTTCTTCACTGTGCCGCCGGCGGCAACCGCATCGTCGTGCGTGTGGCCGGCCGCGCCACGGCCAAACCCGGCGATCAACTGCGCGTCGTGGCGAGGGCCGAGAAGCTGCATTGGTTCGACAATGCTGGGAAACGAGTCGATTGACGCAGCCGCTCGCGCCAAACCGACGCATCGGCAGTTCAGGCGAAGACATGCGCCTTGCCGGAAACTGTCAGACGCACGATCTCGCCGACGGCAGGTGCGTCGATTCCCGGCTTGCGTAAGGTCAGCGGTGTGCTGCCGATCGCCGCGGCGTCCGGCGGATCGGGGTTGTTCAACAGCCGCACGGCAATGGTGCACATCGAGCCTGCGAATTCCGAGTCCGTCACCTCGGCGAATATCGTGCCCGCAGGACCCGACATGCCTTCGCGCGACGTGCGCTTTACCTGCACCTGCTCCGGTCGCAGCATGATGCGGGCGATGTCGCGCCGCTCCTTCGAGTCGACGGCTATGCGACCAAGCGAGGAGGTGGCGAAGCCGCCTGAAATCTTTGCCGGCAAGATGATGGCGTCGCCAAGAAACTCGGCAACCATGCGGTCTTTCGGCTGCAGATAGAGTTCTCGCGGTGTGCCGATCTGAGAGAACTTTCCGTCGCGCATGACCGCCACCTGGCTGGCGAAGGACAGCGCCTCGGCCTGGTCGTGGGTGACCAGGATGGTGGTGATGCCGGCGGCTTCGAGTAGTTCGGCGACGGCCTTGCGCATCGAGGCGCGCAGACCGGTGTCGAGCGCCGAGAACGGTTCGTCGAGCAACATCAGCCTGGGCTTCATCGCCATGGCGCGGGCCAGCGCCACGCGCTGCTGCTGGCCGCCGGAGAGCTGGTGCGGGCGGCGCTTGAGGATCGCCTTGTCCAGCCCGACGGTATAGGCGAGCTCGGCGATGCGCTCGGCGCGCTGGTCCTCGCCGCGGGCCATGCCAAAGCCGATATTGTCGCCGATGCTGAGATGCGGGAACAGGGCGCCGTCCTGCGCCACCAGGCCGATGCCGCGGCGGTGCGCCGGCACCGCATGGCCGCCATTGGCCAGCACCTCGCCGTCGAGCACGACGCGGCCCTGGTCGGGCGCCTCGAAGCCGGCGATCAGCCGCAGCAACGTCGTCTTGCCGCAGCCGGACGGGCCGACGATCGCGGTGCGACTGCCGCTTGCGGCGCTGAGCTCGATGCCGGCAAGGGCTGCGACCGGGCCGTAGTGCTTGGTGAGGCCACTGATTTCGAGAAAGCTCATCGCCCGGCCATCCGTTTCGACTGGACATAGAGCAGCCAAGTCAGCGGCAGCGACATCGCCACCATGATGAAGGCGTAAGGGGCGGCGGAGGCATAGTCGATCTCGCCGCTATAGGACCAGAACGCCATGGCCAGCGTGCGCGTGCCGTTGGGCGCCAGCATCTGGGTGGCGGTCAGCTCGTTCATGATGCCGAGCGCGACCAGCGCCATGCCGGCCGCAGCCCCCGGCGCCGACAGGCGAATCGTTGTCGACCAAAGCGCCTTCAGCGGCGGCCGGCCAAGGCTGGCGGCGGCGCGTTCGAGCTCGACCGGCGCCTGTGCGATCGAGGCTCTGAGGCTGATCAAGGCGCGCGGCAGGAACATCAGGGCATAGGCGACCAGGATTGTGAACAGCGTCTGGTAGAGCGGCATGGCGATGCGCACGGTAATGGTGACCAAGGCCAGCGCGATGACCACGCCGGGCAGCGAACCGACTATGTAGTTGCAGCCTTCGAGCAGCCGCTGCAGCGGTCCCGGCGCGCGGATCGAGATCCAGGCCATCGGCATGGCGGCGATGGTCGCAAGCAAGGCGCCGGCCAGCGCCAGGAACAGTGTCTGGCCAAGCGCCAGGCCGATCTCGTCCAAACGCCAGACATCGGCGCCGCCGGCGACCAGCCAGCGGCCGATGGTGACGAAGGGCACGCCGATGGCGAGAAGCGTGGCGATGGCAGGCAGAGCCAGGCAGGGCAGGGTGGCGCGACCGAGCCTGGTGCGCTGCTGGCGGCGCGCGGCACCCGAGCCTACGCGGGCATAGCGTTCCTCGCCGCGCACCAGCACCTCCAGCGCGAGCAGCACGAAGCAGCAAGTCACCAGGACGCCGGCCAGCATGTTGGCGGCGGGACCGTTGAAGGTCGACTGGAACTGGTCGACGATCGCCGTGGTGAAAGTGTCGAAGCGGATGAAGACGTAGAGGCCGTATTCGGCCAGCAGATGCAGGCCGACCAGCAGCGCGCCGCCGCAAATGGCCAGTCTCAGCTGCGGCAGCACGACACGCCAAAACACCCGCCATGGTCCAAGGCCGAGTGCTGCGGCTGCGTCCTCCAAAGCAGGATCGAGCCGGCGCAGAGCCGCCGCCAGCGGCAGATAGAGGAACGGGAAATAGGCGAGAACCGAGACCAGCACGCCGGCCCACAGGCCGTGCAAGGTCGGCACCATGGTGATCCAGGCGTAGGAATGCACGAAGGCGGGGATGGCGAGCGGCGCCACCGACAGCCAAGCCCACAGGCGGGCGCCGGGCAGGTCGCTGCGCTCGGTCAGCCATGCCAGCGTCACCGACAGCACGGTGGCGATCGGCACGGTGAGCGCCACCAGAAGCACGGTGTTGACCAGAAGTTCGCCGACGCGCGGCCGGAAGACCAGGGCCGAAGCAGTGTCCCAGCCGATCTGCACACCGATCCAGATGATGAACGCCAGCGGCAGCAGCGACAGCAGCGAGACAATTATGGCGGCAAGCGCGATCCAGGACATGGGCTTCCGGCGGGACCGCCCGACTGTCTGGCCTGAACGTGCGAGATCGACGGCAGTTTGCATCAGCTCGACCGCGCCACTGCCGCCGGGGCGGGGGCGCCGCAGGCGCGGCCGGAAACGCAATATGTCGTCATGGACGAAGCCATCCCGAAAACAGAGCGCTCCTGCGGAAAGCCTCGCAGGAGCGCAAACGTTGCCCTTTTAGGACGAACGCGGACTAAAGCAAGCCGGCTGCCGTCATCAGGTCGGTCACCTTTTTGGAGTTCAGTGTCGCCGGATCGACCTTCGGCGCCTGCAGGTCGGCCAGCGGCACCAGCTTGGGATTGGACTGCGCGTCCTTGCCGATAGCGTATTCGAAGGACGTGCCGGTCTTCAGCACGTCCTGGCCGCCTTTGCCGGTCACCCATTTGAGGAACGCCTGGGCTTCCTTCGGGTGGTTGCTCGAGGCGAGCACGCCGCCGCCGGAGATCGAGACGAAAGCGCCGGGATCCTGGTTCTTGAAATAATGCAGTTCGACGTTCTTGCTGTTTTCGCCGGTCTTTGCCTGATCGCCGAAATAGTAATAGTGGTAGATGATTCCGCCTTCGATCTCGCCGGCATTGACCGCCTTCATCACCGTGCCGTTGCCCTTGTAGGCGGTGAAATTCTCCTTCATGGCCTTCAGCCAGTCGGCGGTTGCGGCTTCGCCCTTGAGCTCGAGCAGCGCGCTGACGATGGCCTGAAAATCGGCGCCGGAAGGCGAGGCTGCCCAGCGGCCTTTCCAGGCGGGATCGGCGAGATCGAGCATCGATTTGGGCAGCTTTTCGGCCGTGAGCTTGGTCTTGTTGTAGGCAAAGACGGTGCTGCGCGCCGCGACACCCACCCATTTGCCGGTGCTCGGCTGGAATTCGGCCGGGACTTGCGCCAGCGTGTCGGCGTCGACCGGCGCGAAAAGGCCCGCCGCTTCGACCAGAGTCATGGCCGGCGAGTTCTCGGTCAGGAACACGTCGGCCGGCGAAGAAGCGCCCTCGGCGACGATCTGGTTGGAGAAATCGCTGTCGCCGCCATTGCGCAGCGTGACCTTGATGCCGGTTTCCTTGGTGAAACCTTCGACCCATTCCTTGGCCAGGCTCTCATGCTGGGCGTTGTAGACGATGATCCCGGCATCCGCGGCCATCGCCGGCCCGGCGATCATGCTCACGGCCAGCGCTGTGGCCCCCGCTAGGGTGGAGAGCGTGTATCTCATGGCGTCATCCTCAATCTCGGTGGTTCTGGTTTCGCAGGCTGCACCTATCGATACCTGACAGCAGTAGTCAACATTGCTCGGCTGCTTCAATCGGTCGCCGCTCCCGCAAACTTTCGTGATTTTGCGGCACTTTGGCTTGGACATCATTTCGCCGGACACGTAACAAATCGGTGCCGAGGCGCGAAGATCGGGGAGTGAACTCTTGTGAGCGGCAAGGATGAGGCCGAGCTTTCCCGGCTGATGCGGGCCGCGATCGCGGGAGATGAAAGGGCCTACGCCGACTTTTTGCACCGGATCGCCGCGCTGGTTCGCGGCTTTGCGAGGCGCAAGATCGTACAGGGCGGGGTCGATCCCGAGGATGTCGTGCAGGAAACCTTGCTGGCCATTCATGTGAAACGGCATACCTGGCGCCAGGACGCGCCGGTGTTGCCATGGATCTATGCGATAGCCCGCTTCAAGCTGATCGATGCTTTCCGGCGGCGCGGACGGCGCATCGAAATCGAGATCGACGAGATCGCCGAGACCTTTGCCGAGCCGGAAACCGAGACCGTCAGCGAACGCGACATCAACCGGGCGCTGGACGGACTGCCGGCTGCGCAGCGTTCCGTCGTTTCTTCGATCTCGGTCGACGGCCGCTCCATCGGCGAGACGGCGGCCAGGCTCGGCGTCAGCGAGACGGCGGTGCGGGTGTCGCTGCATCGCGGGCTTGCCGCGATCGCCAAGCGATTTGGGCAGGGGCGCTTCGGGCGGCAGTGACATGAGGACGGAGGATCTCATCAAGGCACTCGACGCCGACACAAGCAGCAAGGCGATGCCGCTGCGCTCGGCCTGGTTGATGGCGGCGGCAGCCGCGGCGGTGATCGCGGCTCTGGTCTTCTTTCTCACCATCGGCCCGCGTCCCGACATCATGACCGCCATGCACACGATGCGGTTCCTGGCGAAGTTCGTGTTCACCATCGTGCTCGCCGTCACCGCCTTTGGCCTGGTCCGGGCGTTGTCGACGCCGGGCGCTTCGACGGCAAGAGCCGCGGCCTGGATGCTGGCGGCGCCGCTGCTGGTGGCCGTGGCGGTGGCTCTCGAACTGTTCATGGTGCCGGAGCCGATGTGGAGCACGCGCATGGTCGGCTCCAACATGATGATCTGCATGGGCTTCATCCCGCTGATCGGAATCGGCCCGCTTGCCGTCTTCCTGTGGATGCTGCGCTATGGCGCGCCGACGCGGCCGGTGTTGGCCGGGGCGGTCGCGGGACTGCTCGCCGGCGGCCTGGCGGCAACCTTCTACGCCGCGCACTGCTTCGACGATTCGCCGCTTTTCGTCGCCACCTGGTACACGCTCGCCATCGCCGTCCTCGCCGGTCTGGGCGCGCTCGGGGGACGGTTCTTCGTGCGCTGGTGACCGGGCGGTTCAAGATCGCCCAATAATCACCGATCCTTAATCATGCCGGCAATTGTTTGCGGGTTCACCGTGTTGCCGGTGGCTCCGGCACAACCTTTCCTTAAAATCGATCATCCAGTGTTTTTTGCAGAAATGTGTTGCGCATGGGGTGGCATGCACAGTGATGCGACGAGAGCGAAAAAGCCTGCGGGCTGACAGTCACGTGGCTTTGGTGCTTGCGGCCGGAGGGCTTTGCGCTGCCGTGGTCGCGCTCCTGCTGTCGCGGCTCGATGTCAGCGCCGAAGTGCTGAAACTCTGCCTGCAGATATCGGTGCCGGTCGCCGCCGTTGCGCTGATTCTCGCCGCCCTGTTCATTTACCGGATACTGGACGACCGCCGGCAGATCGCCGAAAGCGAGCAGCGTTTCCGCCGCGCCATGGAGGATTCGGCGATCGGCATCGCCATTGTCGGCCTCGACGGCCGCATCCATGAAACCAACCCGGCCTTCGCCGCCATGCTCGGCTATAGCAAGCAGGAGATCGAGGCGCTGACCTTCTTTCAGATCACCCATCCCGACGATGTGCAGATCGGCCGTGAGACGATGGACGGCATGCGGGCGGGCACCGTCAACGCCTTCCACTTCGAAAAGCGCTACCTCAGGAAGGACGGCACGCCGGTATGGGCCCATCTTGCCGGTTCCGTCATTCGCGACGAGAAGAGCGGGAGCCCGCTCTACCTGGTCTCCCAGATCGAGGATATCGATGCGCGCAAGCAATCCGAGGCGCGCATAGCCGAAGCCGAAACGCGCTGGAATTTTGCCCTGGCCAGCGCCGGACAAGGCGTCTGGGATCTTGATATGCGGAAGGGCGGCACCACCTACTCCGCCACCTGGGTGAAGATGCTGGGCTATGCCGATGGCGAACTGGACGGCGACCCCGACCGCTGGCTGGCGATGATCCACCCCGACGATCGCGAAAACGTCGCCGAAGCCGATCGTGCCCATCTGGAGGGCAGGACACCGTTCTTCGAAGCCGAGTTCCGGATGCGCCACAAGGATGGCCACTGGGTCTGGATCCTCGACCGCGGCAAGACGCTCGAACGCGACAAGGACGGACGGCTGGTCAGGGCCATCGGCAGCCTGACCGATATCACCCAGCGCAAGCAAACCGAGGAAAGCCTCATCGTATCGGCGGCAATGCTGGCCGACGAGAAGGAGCGGCTGAGGGTGACGCTGCAGTCGATCGGCGACGCCGTCATCTGCACCGATGCCGCCAACCGCATCACCTTCATGAACCCGGTCGCCGAAAAGCTCACCGGCGTTGTTGGCGCGGAGGCGCTCGGCAAGACGCTTGGCCATGTCTACTGGGCGGTGGACGAAGAAACCGGGCAAAGGATCGGCATGACGCGGCCGGCGCTCGGCAGCGCCAGCCCTGCCGACCAGAACAGTCGCGCCGTCCTCATCCGTCGCGACGACACACGCTGCAGCATCCGCCAGGTGGTGTCGCCGATCATGAACGACCGCCAGGAGTTCTGCGGTCTTGTCATCGTCTTCCAGGACTTCACCGATGCGCGCGCCTTGCAGCGCCAGCTCGCCTATGCCGCCGCGCATGATGCGCTGACCGGCCTTGCCAACCGTTCGAGCTTTATCCGCACCATGGAGGAACTGGTCGACCGGAGCCGCAAGGCCGGCACAGCCAGGTCGGCGGGCGAACATCATTTCATGTTCATCGATCTGGACCATTTCAAGCTGGTCAACGACACTGGCGGGCACGCCGCCGGCGACGCCTTGCTGAAGCGGGTTGCCGAGGCCATTCGCGGTGCGCTTGGGCCGGAGGATATCGTGGCCCGCCTCGGCGGCGACGAATTCGCGGTCATCCTGAAAGCCGGGCCGAGCGCCGGCGCCAGGATTGCTGCACGCTCTGTCATCGACGCCATCCGCGGCCTGCAGTTCAGCTGGGACGGCCGGCCGCATGCGATCGATGCCAGCATCGGGCTGGCGCCAATCCACAGCAACAGCGGTGAAGTCGACGAGATCATCGCCCGGGCCGATGCTGCCTGCTATGCGGCCAAGGCCGCCGGCCGCGGCTGTGTTTCCGTGGCGCCTGACGATACCGGGTCAAGAGGCCAAGCAGAGCCGCCGCTTGCAGCGGCGTCCTGAGGGAGCACGGAACTTTCGTTCTGGTGGTTAGCGCGTCGGAACCGGATGCTCGCCGCGATAGTCGTAGAAGCCGCGCCCGGTCTTGCGGCCGAGCCAGCCGGCCTCGACATATTTCACCAGCAGCGGGCAGGGGCGATATTTCGAATCCGACAGGCCGTCATGCAGCACCTGCATAATCGACAGGCAGGTGTCGAGGCCGATGAAATCGGCGAGCTGCAGCGGTCCCATCGGATGGTTGGCGCCGAGCCGCATGGCGGTGTCGATGGCATCGACCGAGCCGACCCCCTCATAGAGCGTGTAGATCGCCTCGTTGATCATCGGCAACAGAATGCGGTTGACGATGAAGGCCGGAAAATCTTCAGAGACGGTGATGGTCTTGTCGAGCTGTTTCACATAGGCCTTGGCCGCCTCGAAGGTCTGATCCTCGGTAGCGATGCCGCGCACCAGTTCGACCAGCTTCATCAGCGGCACGGGGTTCATGAAATGTATGCCGATGAAACGCTCAGGACGGTCGGTCTGCGCGGCAAGCCGGGTGATCGAAATCGACGAGGTGTTGGTCGCCAGAATGGCTTCCGGGTTGAGCTGGGGACAGAGCTGCGCGTAAATCTTGCGCTTGACCGTCTCGTCCTCGGTCGCCGCCTCGATAACCAGATCGGCACCGGCGAGATCAGCCATGGTGGGGGCTGCGGAAATGCGCGCCATCGCTTCGTTACGCAGCTTTTCCTCAAGCTTGCCGGAGCCGACCTGGCGGGCCATGTTGCCGCTGACCGTGGCAATGCCCTTCTCGATACGGTCGGGCGAGACGTCGTAGATCAGCACCTTGAAACCCGAAAGTGCTGATACATGCGCGATGCCGCCGCCCATCTGGCCGGCGCCGATGATGCCGATCGTCTCGATCTTGGCCATTTGCAGCGATCCCGTCGAAAAGGCCTTTGCGGCCTGCTTTTTGTGCAGTGCAAACTAAAAGGGTGGGGCAGCTTCGTCTACCCCACCCTTTCACAATTTAATACGCTTTGGCAGAAAGCGTCAAAGCGCCTTTTGCAGTTCCGGCAGGATGACGAACAGGTCGCCGACCAGGCCATAATCGGCAACCTGGAAGATCGGCGCCTCTTCGTCCTTGTTGATGGCGACGATGACCTTCGAATCCTTCATGCCGGCAAGGTGCTGGATGGCGCCGGAAATGCCGACGGCAATATAGAGGTCAGGCGCCACGACCTTGCCGGTCTGGCCGACCTGCCAGTCATTCGGGGCGTAGCCGGCGTCGACGGCAGCGCGCGAGGCGCCGACGGCTGCACCGAGCTTGTCGGCGACCGGCAGGATGACTTCCTGGAACTTTTCCGAGGAACCGAGCGCGCGGCCGCCCGAAATGATGATCTTGGCCGAGGTCAGCTCCGGACGGTCGGTTTCCGAGAGTTTGTTCTCGACGAAAGTGGAGAGGCCGGGATTGGCCGCGGCCTTGACCGTCTCGACAGCTGCCGAGCCGCCCTCCGGGGCAGCCTGGAAGGAGGCGGTGCGCACAGTGATGACCTTCTTGGCGTCGCTCGACTGCACCGTCTGGATGGCGTTGCCGGCATAGATCGGCCGTTTGAACGTGTCTGGTGAAACCACTTCGATGATCTCGGAGACTTGCGCGACATCGAGCAGGGCCGCCACGCGCGGCGCGACATTCTTGCCCGACGAGGTCGCCGGCGCGATTATGGTGTCGTAGGCGCCGGCCAGCGAGACAACGAGTGCGGCGAGCGGTTCGGCGAGGCGCTCGGCCAGTTCGTCGGCCTCGGCCAGCAGCACCTTGCTCACGCCCTCGAGCTTGGCAGCGGCGTCGGCCGCGCCCTTGGCGCCTTTGCCGGCGACCAGCACATGCACGTCCGAACCGATCTGCAGCGCCGCCGAGAGCGCCTTCGCGGTCTGGTCGGAAAGGCTGGCGTTGTCGTGTTCTGCGATGAGGAGAATGGTCATTTTATCTGTTCCTTCCAGTCTCAGAGCACGCCGGCTTCGTTCTTGAGCTTGTCGACCAGTTCGGCGACACTGTTGACCTTCACGCCTGCCTTGCGGCCGCTGGGCTCCTCGGTCTTGAGCACCTTCAGGCGCGGCCTGACGTCGGCGCCGTAATCGGCCGGGCTCTTTTCGTCGAGCGGCTTCTTCTTGGCCTTCATGATGTTGGGCAGCGAGGCATAGCGCGGCTGGTTGAGGCGAAGATCGGCGGTGATGATCGCCGGCATCTTCAGTTCCACCGTCTGCAGGCCGCCGTCGACTTCGCGCGTCACCTTGGCCTTGTCGCCGTCGAGCACGACCTTGGAGGCGAAAGTGCCCTGTGCCCAGCCGAGCAGGGCGGCCAGCATCTGGCCGGTCTGGTTCGAGTCATCATCGATCGCCTGCTTGCCGAGGATCACGAGACCGGGCTGTTCGGCGTCAACGACGCCCTTCAGCACCTTGGCGACGCCGAGCGGCTCGGTCTGCTCGTCGGTCTTGACCAGGATGGCGCGGTCGGCGCCCATGGCGAGCGCGGTGCGGAGCGTTTCCTGCGCCTGCTGCGGGCCGACCGAAACGACGATGATCTCTTCGGCCTTGCCGGCTTCCTTCAGCCGGAGCGCCTCTTCCACCGCGATCTCGTCGAACGGGTTCATCGCCATCTTGACGTTGGCGAGTTCCACCGCCGAACCATCGGCCTTGACGCGAACCTTGACGTTCGCATCCACAACCCGCTTCACGGGCACAAGGATCTTCATTGTCTGTCACCTCTCCTGAGATATCCGGGCGCGCTATAGCAGCGTGCGCCTCCGCAGAGTTGTCGAAAGCCGACATTCCTGACTGAATTCCGGCCAAACGGAATTCTGGCCGGACGGAATTCTTGTCTTCTGCCGCCTAGCGGTGGCGCTCTCCGTAGTTGTGGCGACGCAACACGTCAATATGCCACGGCAGCGGCCAAACCACCCAAATCGGTTCACTTGTGACCGGAAGCGCCACCCCGGCCCCAACGCGTCTCAGGTTGCACGGGAGCGGGACCGGCTGGCGCCGGCCCAGTAGAAGCGGCTGGCTGATCGGCGGGTTGCGGCTCACCGTCGCCACCGGCGAGCAGCGGCACGCCGCGGCTGCGCATGATGAGCACCAGCACGCCACCGGCAATGATGCCGCCAATATGGCAGGCCCAGGATATCTGGTTTTCGCCGCCGGCGGCAAACATCACCACCTGGAAGCCGATCCACAGGATCAGCGGGATGAAGGCCGGGATACGCAGCGGAATCCGGGCAAAGACCAGCACCCACACTTTCACCCGGGGGTAGAGGACCAGATAGGCGGCGACGACGCCGGCAATGGCGCCGGAGGCGCCGATCAGCGGAACCTCCGAACTCCAGGCGACGAGCCCCTGCAAGAAGGCGCCGGCGATGGCGCAAAGCAGGTAGAAGATGAGGTAGCGGATGTGGCCGAGTGCGTCCTCGACATTATCGCCGAACACCCACAGGAACAGCATGTTGCCGCCGAGATGAAAGATATCGGCATGCAGGAAGGCATAGGTGAGGTAACTCAGGCTCTCCGGAATGACGACGAATTGGGGCGAGAGTTCTGCCGTATCGTGGACAACGGAAGGAATAAAGCCGAGGCCGAGCACGGCGGCATTGTTGAAATTTTCGCCGCCGATCGTGGTGATGAGAAAGACCAACGCGTTGGCCGCGATCAGGCCGATCGTCACATATTGCAGCCGGATGTGGCGCAACCTGTTGGAGTCGTAAAGCGGGATGAACATGCCCCAAGCCCTTTCCCGCCTTCGAGAAAATTCAGCGGTTCTTGCCGGGCACCCATAACACGTCGGCATTTCCGTTGTCATTGACCGCACGGGCGGCGACGAACAGAAAGTCGGAGACGCGGTTTATGTATTTCAGCCCCTCGCGATTGACATGTTCGGCCGGGTCCTGTGCCAGTGCCACCATGATCCGCTCGGCCCGTCGCGCCACGGTGCGGGCAAGATGAAGTGCTGCCGCCGCCGGCGTGCCGCCACTGAGCACGAAGGATTTGAGCGGCTGCAGATCCTTGTTGAGAAGGTCGATATCCTTTTCGACGCGCTCGGTCTGCGAGGCGATGATGCGCAGCGGCTCGTAGCCCAGCGGCTTGCCGTCGCCGGGCACGGCGAGATCGGCGCCGAGGTCGAACAAATCGTTCTGGATGCGGGACAGCATGGCGTCGATGGCGGGATAACTTGCCGCTGTGTGCAGGCGGGCGATGCCGATGCAGGCATTGGCTTCATCGACGGTGCCGTAGGCATCGACGCGCAGGTCGGATTTCAGCCTGCGTTCACCGGTGCCGAGGCCAGTGGTGCCGTCATCGCCGGTGCGGGTGTAGATCTTGTTGAGCTTGACCACGTCGCCTCCCGAACGGCCGTCACTTGCGGGTGAAATACACCACCAGCAGGATCAGTGCCAACGCCAGCGCCTGCAGCAGCACGCGTGCCTGCATCAGCTTGTTCGAGCTCACACCGGAGCCGCCGCGCATCATGTTGATGAGGCCGCGGACAAGCACGATCACCACGGCGACCATGACGAGGACGAGGAGGACTTTGATGACGGTTGCCATGATCTGTTCCCAGTTCTGTTGCGATCAGGCGCGTCCGGCCAGAACGCGGTAGAGCATCGATGCCGGCAGGATGCGCTTGAGCATCACGCCAATCCTGGCCGGCACTGTTACCACATAGTGCGGGCGCGGGCGCCGCGACAGAAGTGCATGGCGCAAGGCCGCATAGACCACCTCCGGCCCCTTTTTCAGCCGTGATGAGCTGCCGCCGGCCCGAAGCCGCGCCAGCTGCGCGGCATAGGCGACGTGGTGGACGGAATTCTCGTGGTCGATGTTTTTCAGGAACCAGAACAGCCCGTTGCTGGCGATTTTCGAGGTCACCGGCCCCGGTTCGATCAGCGAGACATGGATGCCGCTGCCCCTGAGTTCCTGCTGCATGCACAGCATCAGGCCTTCGAGCGCGTGCTTGGAGGCTGAGTAGGCGCCGCGAAAAGGCACCGGCGCTAGCCCAAGGATCGAGGAACAATGAACGAGGCGGCCATGTCCCTGGCGACGCATTACCGGTACGATGCGTCGGGTGAGGTCGTGCCAGCCGAAGAAATTGGCCTCGAACTGCTCGCGCAATGCCGCAACCGGCAGGTCTTCCACGGCGCCGGGCTGTGCATGGGCGCCGTTGTTGAACAGGGCGTCGAGGCGTCCGCCTGTCCGCTCCAGCACCGATGCCGCAAGTGCTGCGATGGAATCCGGCTCACGGTAGTCGAGATAAAAGGCCTCGATGCCGTCGGCTTCAAGTGCGGCTATGTCATCCGGCTTGCGCGCCGTTGCAAACACGCGCCAGCCATCCGCCTTCAGCGCACGGGCGCAGTGGGCGCCTATCCCGGACGAGGCGCCGGTGACGATGATGGTGCGCAACTCTTTGGCAGGCGGCATCGTGGTTTGAGCAAGGGTTGCCATTTGCCACAATCCCTTCCCATATTCGCGGCGTCGAGACAATCGAAGGGAACGCGGCTCTTGATGCGGAATATCGTCGTGCTGCGCCGCGTGCTCTATGACGCGCTTGGCCATTTCAACACCGATGACGGCTGGGCCATGGCCAGCCATCTGGCGATCACTTCGCTCATGGCGCTGTTCCCGTTCCTGATCTTCGCCACCACGCTGGCGAGCTTCCTCGGTGCGCAGGCGTTCGCCGATACTGCCGTGCACCTGGTCTTCGACACCTGGCCCGAACAGATCGCCAAGCCTATCGCGCGCGAGGTGCTCAACGTGCTGACCGTGCGGCGCACCGATCTTTTGACCTACGGCGTGCTTCTGGCGGCCTATTTCGCCTCCAACGGCATCGAGGCGCTGCGCACCTCGCTCAACCGCGCCTACCGCGTCGCCGAAACGCGCGGCATCATCTACCGCCGGGTGCAGAGCATTTTCTTCGTGCTGATCGCGACGGCCGGTTTCCTGGCGATCAGCGTGCTCCTGGTCTTTGCGCCTTTGCTGGCGCGGCTGGCGGAAGCTCATTTCGAGTGGATCAAACCCTATACGGGCACGATCACGCTGTGGCGCTACGTCATCGCCTCAACCGTCATCATTGGTGGCTTGTTTGCCGTCCACTACTGGCTGCCGGCGGGCAAGCGCCGCTTTGTCTCGCTGGTGCCTGGCATCATCTTCACTCTGGCTGCGTGGCTTGTCGGCTCGACGATGTTCGCGACCTACCTCGACCATTTCTCGTCCTATGTGACGACCTATGCCGGCCTCGCCTCGATCATGATCGCCGTGGTTTTCCTCTATATGCTGTCGGCGATCTTCATCCTCGGCGGCGAACTCAATGCGGCGATCAGCCGCTTTCTCGAAGCGCGCGCACGGGTCGGCAGCTAGGTTTTGGCTGGCCGAGCCGTGGCCAGCCCGACGCCGAGCGTCGCGATTGCCATGCCGACGATCTGCACGAGGCTGAGCTGTTCGCCGAACAGCGCCCAGGCGATGACAGCGGTGACGGCCGGCACCAGGTAGAACAGCGACGCGACCTTCGACATCTCGCCGTCGCGGATCATCACCATCAGCAGGAAGATGGCGCCGATCGACAGCACCAGGACCAGCCAGGCCATGGCGAAGATCAGTTCGCCGTTGATGATCACCGTGTGGGTCTCCAGTGCCAGCGAAGCCAGGATCATCAGCGAGCCGCCGCCGATATATTGCCACATCGTCGCCGCCACCAGGTCGCCACCCGAGGCATAGCGCTTCTGCCAGATGGTCCCGGCGCTCATGCCCAGCACCGAGACCAGCGACGCCGTCAGGGTTTCGGGCGTAACGCCGCCGCCGAGAGCGCCGAGCTTCGGCCACAGCACGATGATCACTCCCACAAGGCCGACGGCAAGGCCGGCCCAGTGGCGCGGCAGGATGTCCTCGCCGAGGAACCGGCCGGCAAGCACGGCGGTGATCAGCGGTTGCAGGCCGACGATCAGCGCCGAAAGCCCGGCGGGCATGCCCCTGTGGATCGCCCAGAACACGGCGCCGAGATAGATGCCATGCATGAGGATGCCGGCGACCGTGGCGTGAAGCGCTTCTGCCCTTGTGGCTCGCTTCGAGCCAAGCACGAGCATCAGCCCGGCAAGCAGCAAGGCGGCGATGACAAAGCGGGCTGCCAGAAAGGTGAAGGGCTCCGCCCAGGGCATGGCGTAGCGCGCGCCGATGAAACCTGTCGCCCACAGGACGACAAACGAGGCGGGGATGAACCGCTTGAGACTGTGCATTTCGGGGAAGCCGTTTCCGGTGGAGAGGTCCGATTCGGTGAAGAGACAAATACGGCAATTGCTCTAATGCGGTTCAATCCGGCAAGCAAAGTGAAACAATTGGTACATAAGCTCATCCTGATGTAGGAGGTGGCCGAATTCAAAGGGCGGCGTCAGGGCAATCGACTTCTGTCGATCGATCCGGCGACATGGCGTTTTGGCTTCGACAGGGAGCGCGCATGCTGTTGCATCTCGATACAAGCTGGCTGTTGATGACGGTGGCCAGTGTGGCCGTGTTCGGCTTCTTCTTCGGCTCAGCGCTCGACGCCATCATGCAGGAGGACGGTTTTGGGTCGACCGGCAACACGCTGCTGTTCACGCTCGGCTTTTTCGCCGCGGTCATGGCCGCGAACGAACATGGCATCGTCCTGAGAGATCTGAAGCTCGCGGTTGCCTGGGGACTGGGCGGCGCCTTCGCGTTTATCGGCGCGTTGGCGCTGCTCAAGGCGGGGCTGGCCCGGCTTTAGTCATAGCCCGGCCAGCCGCCTGACTTCGTCCGGCGACATGCCTGCCTGCCTCAGCGCGGCAAGGCCGGTATCAGCAAAACTCTTCGACAGTTTGCGCCCATCCGGACCGAGTATGAGACGGTGGTGGAAATACTGCGGCTGGCCGAGGCCGAGCAATTCCTGCAGCAGGCGCTGGATGCCGGTCGCGGAATAGAGGTCGCGGCCACGCACGACATGGCTGACGCCTTGCAGAGCGTCGTCGACGACGACGGCCAGGTGATAGCTGGTCGGGATGTCGCGGCGCGCCAGAATGACGTCGCCCCAGTCCTGCGGACGCGCCTCGACACGCTGCGTCGCCGAAAGCGTCTCGTTGGTGAATTCGCGCCAGGACAAATCCGTGCCGACGCGCGCCAGCGCTGCATCAATGTCGAGGCGCCAGGCGAAGGGCGCATTTTCGGCGATGCGGCGGTTGCGTTCGCTGACCGGCAGCGCCTTGTCGGCGGCGGGATAAAGCGGCACGCCGTCCGGGTCGCGCGGCCAGCCGCGGCCGCGCTTTTCGCTGTCGGCGATGAAGGCCCTGATCTCGCCACGGCTCATAAAGGCAGGGTAGACGAGTTCTTCGCGGACCAGCCGGTCGAGCACGGCCTGATAGTCGGAGAAATGCTCGGCCTGGCGCCGCACCGGCTGTTCCCATTCGAGACCTAACCATTCGAGGTCGCGAAAGATGCCGGCCTCGAATTCAGGCGTGCAGCGGATCGTGTCGATGTCCTCGATGCGCAGCAGCAGGCGGCCGCCGGCCGCACGCGCCAGTTGCTGGTTGAGCAGTGCCGAATAGGCATGGCCGAGATGCAGTTCGCCATTCGGGCTCGGCGCGAAGCGGAATGTCAGGAGCGTCATCTCACAAGCGGCAATCGGGTTGTGCAGCGGTTTTGCCAATTGCTACCGTGAGGTCGGTTCAGGAACAAGAAAACATGCAACGCATCGCGACACTGGACGATATTGCGCGCGGGCTGGATGCGCTTTGCGCAATCGATCCGCGCCTGGAAAAGGTGCGCGGCATGGCCGGCGAGGTGCCGCTGCGGCTGTCGGAGCCCGGCTTTCGAAGCCTGGCCTCCATTATCGTTTCGCAACAAGTATCCCGTGCGAGCGCCGATGCCATTTTCGGCCGGCTGGTGAAACTGGTCGATCCGCTAACGCCGCAGGCGATCCTTGCCGCCGGCGAGGACATGTTTCGTGAGGCTGGGCTGTCGCGGCCGAAGCAGCGCGGTCTGATCGCGGTTGCGCAGGCCGTGGTTGAGGGGCTCGACCTGCATCACCTCTGTTCGCTCGACGCCGAAGAGGCGATCGCGGCTATGATCGCGGTGCCGGGCATCGGCCCGTGGACGGCGGAAGTCTATCTCCTGTTTGCCGCCGGCCACCCCGATATTTTTCCCGCGCGCGACGTCGCGCTGCAGAGCGCGGTTGGCCACGCGCTCGGCATAGAGCCGCGTCCGCCGGAGAAAACGCTGATCGCTCTGGCCGAATCATGGAGCCCGTGGCGAGGCGTCGCATCGCGGCTTTTCTGGTCCTATTATCGCGAAACCAGGGGCCGGGATGCGGCACCTCCGGCCTGAAACCGTAAAAAAGCATGAAAATCCTGCATTTTTGCCGCTTTTGGCTGATGACAATCCGCTTCACATCCCTGTCATGTCGGGCTTACAGTATCCGCGCCGATCGGTTCTAGAACGAGGAGGTCAACAAGGTGACGGTTGCCGTATCTCCGGATGGGCTTCCTGCGCTGGTGCTGAATGCGGATTACCGTCCGCTCAGCTATTACCCCTTGTCGCTCTGGTCCTGGCAGGACGCCATCAAGGCGGTGTTCCTCGACCGGGTCAACATCGTCGCCGAATACGAGCATGCGGTGTCTTCGCCGACCTTTTCGATGAAGCTGCCCAGCGTCGTCAGCCTTAAGGCCTATGTGAAGCCGTCGAGGCACCCGGCATTCACCCGCTTCAACGTGTTCCTGCGCGACCGCTTCCAGTGCCAGTATTGCGGCACGCCCGAGGATCTGACCTTCGACCACGTCATCCCGCGCCATCGCGGCGGGGCGACGACGTGGGAGAATGTCGTGGCCGCCTGTTCACCCTGCAATCTGAGGAAGGGCGGCATGATGCCGGCGCACGCCAAGATGTGGCCGCTGCAGAAGCCCTACCAGCCGACCGTGCACGACCTGCACAACAATGGCCGGCTGTTCCCGCCCAACCATCTGCATGAAAGCTGGATGGATTATCTCTACTGGGATGTGGAACTCGAACCGTAGGGATTGGCCCGATCGGCCTTGCCAGGGCAATCGCCGATGTCAGGTGCTGCCCCTCATCCGGCTGCGCCACCTTCTCCCCGTATTGTGACGGGGAGAAGGGAATTGGCTGCAAATCTGGCGCCCTTCTTTCAGCGTTCGGGATTGGCGAAACCATCGATGACTGCGTCTTTCTCCCCGTCACTACACGGGGAGAAATGCCCGGCAGGGCAATGAGGGGCGGTGCCAACATTTAGAGACTGGCCGCATGGCGCGACCTCGCACTTGATTAGTCGCGCGCCAGCGCGCCGCGGAAGGCGATGGCGGCGAGGATGAAGCTGGCGATGGCGTTCCACCCGGCCAGCGACAGGCCGAGGATACGAAGGGCTGCCTTGTCGCAGGATGGCGGCACGAATTTGTCGAGCGCGTCGAGCACGCCCTTGCCGCCGGTGTCGATCGGGCCGGCGCCGGCCGTGCAATCGGCCGGGCCCTGCCACCAGGCCCATTCGACGCCCGAATGATAGACGCCGAGATAGAGCCCGTAGAGCATCAGCAGGCCGCCGACGGCAAGCAGGCCGCGCGTCAGCCATGCGGGTGCGCTGAACATCGAGGCGATCACCGCCAGCAGCATCAGCGGGGCGCCGATATAATAGGGCGTGCGCTGCTCCAGGCAGAGATGGCAGGGGATGTAGCCGCCTATGTGCTGGAAGGCGAGCGCGGAGCCGACCGTGGCGGCCATGGCGACGGCGAGAAACAAAGCGGTGCGCGTCCGCTGGCGTCCGGTATCGGCTGTCATCGTGGCTGTCATGTTTCGTCCGTTGAATTCGCCGTCCGCCGGCATAGTCCTGACCCACCGCCCGCCTTGGGCGGTCAGAAGGCGTATTTGACGACGATATAGAGCAAAATCAGGGCGGCGGCGCCGGCGCCGACGATCAATCCCAAACGCTTCTCGATGAATTCCTTGATCTCCTCGCCATAGCGGCGCAGCAGCCAGGCAAGAAGCAGGAAACGGGCGCCACGCGCCAGGATGGCGGAGACGATGAAGACGACAAGATTGACGTGGAGGGCGCCTGCCAGAATGGTGACCACCTTGATCGGCGGCAAGTGGGCGGCACCCGATGTGACAAGCAGCACCAGCATCAGCCCGGTGCCGGCCGACTGCCACCTCTCGAACGCGTCAAGGCCGCCAAAGTGCTCCAGCATCGGCCGTGCTATCGTGTCGTAGGCATAGTAGCCGATCAGCCAGCCGGCAATGCCGCCCAGCACGGACGCAACGGTGGCGGTCAGCGCGTAGCGATAGGCGCGTTCGGGCCGCGCCAACGCCATGGGCAGGTACAAGACGTCGGCAGGTATGAAAAACACCGAGCTTTCGACGAAGGCGATGAAGGCCAGCCACCATTCGGCGGATTTGCGGGCCGCCAGCGACAAGGTCCAGTCGTAAAGTCCGCGAAGCATCGACTCTCCTGGATGCAGGTTGCCCAGACGCAACGCGCTTTGATGCGCGTCTGTCTAGAAAGATTTTCCGCGCCGCACAATGGCAGGAGCGTCATGAAACAGAAAGGCGGGCTTTTGCCGCAAGCAGGGCACGGCGGCGCATTTGGCCAGTTGACGAACAGGCCTCCAACCGTATAGTCCGCGCCCATCCAGGCCTTTGGGCCTGAGCCCCTATGGCGGAATTGGTAGACGCGCTCGACTCAAAATCGAGTTCCGCAAGGAGTGCTGGTTCGATTCCGGCTAGGGGCACCATTTTTGATCTCACGCCAGTTCGCTTCGCTCATGGGCTCCGATGGGGCGGCCTGACCGGCCGACGGGCGGTCGCCCTTGCGAACCCTCCGGGTTCGAACAGTGCCTCGAACACAGAGCCAACCGCGGCTGCTGAGGATGACAGCGATAGCGCCAATCAGCGGCGGCCGGTAGCCCCGCTCTACGTGCTCTCAGGCCGCCGCACGGTGTTCTTCACGGGCAGCTTCCCACACTTCGCGGGCCGCGTCGGCGTTCATGACCGCGATCCCCAATCCCACCGCCAAATCGGGCCACGCGGAATGCCAGAGCAAGGCCGTGACCAACCCTGCGGCAATAATGGCGATGTTGGCCAAGGCGTCGTTGCGGGCCGACAGGAAGGCCGCCTTTGTGAGGCTGCCGCCACGATGCCGGTGCGCGGCCAGCATGTAGGCGCAGGACAGGTTGACGGCGAGAGCGCCAAGTCCCGCCAAGGTCAAGGCGATGGGCTGCGGCGGCACCGGCACGTTGAACTTCTCCCAAGCCGTCCAGAGCGTTGCCAGACCCGGCATGAGAAGGATGAGCGCCAATGCCATCCCCACCCGCGCACGGGAGCGCACAGACCAGCCAAGTGCGAGCAGGATAAGGAGGTTCACGGAAGCATCTTCAAGAAAGTCGATGCTGTCGGCGAACAGGGACACTGATCCAATGGCGAGCGCCACAGCGAACTCGATCCCGAAATAGGCAAGATTGAGAAGCGCGACGATGAGGACGATGCGGCGAAGGTTCATCTTCTGGCAGTATCCGAAACCAGTGTGTGGAGCTACAGCTTCGCGGTTTCCAAGGAAAGCCCCTGCTCGTTCCGGGTCCCGGCCGATGGGCGGTTGCCCTTGCGACCTTTTGCGTTCGAGCCGCGCCTCGAACACGGACTTAGCGCATATTCCCCGTATGCCCTTGCGAATACCGCCCCGGCTGTGGCCACACCGTCAGGCCGTGCGGCTCTGAGCCAACCCGAAACTTGGTCACCGCGCCTGATGTCGTGTCGATCATGTAGGCGGCACTGTCGAAGCGGCCGGACAGCCATAGTTGTTTGCCGTCGGCGCTGACGTTGCCCATGTCGGGGCTGCCGCCGCCGGGGATCGGCCAAAGTGCTACGACCGCGCGGGTGGCGAAGTCGATCACGCTCACGCTGCCCGGTCCCTTTGCCTTGCCCTGCTCCATCTTGTGCGAGCCCCGGTTCGAGACATAGAGCCGCTTGCCGTCGCGGCTGACGACGAAGCCATGGGCGCCGATGCCGGTCGGGATGAAGCCGATCTCTTTGAAACTGTCGCCATCGACGAGGAACACGCCGTCATTCATCATGTCGGCGACGTAAAAAACCTTGCCGTCGGGCGAGAGGCGGATGTCCTGCGGCATGCCCATTTTCGAGAAGTCGAGATGGCCAAGCACCTTCTGGTTCTTCAGGTCGATCTTGGCCAACCCGCCATTGCCGTATTCGCAGGTGAAGATCGCGTAGGCGCCGTCGACGGAGAAATCGGCGTGGTTGATGCCGGGACAAGTGGGCGTCGGCAGGGCCGACTTCAGCGCCATGGTGTGAGGATCGCGGAAATCGAGCCGCTCCAGGGCTTCGTCGACGACGATGGCCGCGCCCGGCATGAAATACAAATTGTAGGGATCGTCCACGGCGATCTGCGGGCCGGGCTTGCCGGTCATCGGGTCGATCGGCGTCAGGCTGCCGTTCTTGCCGGTGCCATTGTTGGCGACCCAGAGCGTCTTCAGGTCCCAGGATGGCACGACGTGCTGCGGTTTGCTGCCGACCGGGAACCTGTCGACCTCCTTCAAGGTCACGGTGTCGATCACCGAGATGCTGTTGGAGGAGCGGTTCGGCACATATACGCGCGGCAGTGCACCCAGCGTGGCCGGGCTGAGATGGCCGGCGGCGGTGTGGCTGTAGATGTTGATGGACGGCGCGGGCTCGCTGCAATCCTCGGGACAGCTATCGGCCCAGGCGCGGACAGGCAGCAGTGCAAGCAGCGAAAAGGCCGCACGGGGACCGGCGTGACGCAAAAAGGTTCTGATCATCAGGATGGCTTGTCGTGAAGGCCGGCCGAAATTGCCGCCGGAGCCATAGCTGGTGTCTTGCCGTTGATCCAGTGGCTATCGCCGTCCCAGCAAACTCTTCACGCGGTTGCGCAGCAGGCGGGCCATGTTGCGGGTCTCGCGGTAGAGATGCAACTGCGAGGCTGCCTGGCGGGCGAGGCGGTCGGCATCCGGAGTCAGCCCGATCACCAGCGAGCCCATCGGCTTGCGATCGCTCCACAGCCGGCTCATCACCGGATGGTCGGGCACGGCGCAGGAATCGGTCATCATAATGTTGGGGTCGTCGAGATGCTGCCTGGTCACCTCGATCATCAACAGCGTGCCCGGCGAATAGGTCGCCAGCGTCTCGTCATAGGCGGTCTTCCAGGTGTAGGCGACGCCGGCCTCGACGAAGACGACCAGGCAGGCGATCGTGCGGCCGTCCAGCGTCAGCGAATGGATGCGGCACATGTCGTGCTCGGCCAGCCGGTGCACGGCTTCGCGGGCAAAGGCGGCGCGGTAGCGGTCGATGGCCATGGCGGTGCGCTCGCGGCCCTTCCAGCCGGCGGCTTCCAGCGTCAAAAAACTTTCGATGGCGTGGCGGATTTCGTCCGGTCCCCGCGCCACGACATGTTCCAGCCTGCCGAGATCCCCCAGGCGCCGCTTCAGGCGGCGGAATTCGCGGTAGTGGTGCGCGCGCAGCGATGCCTTCAGATACGCCTCGCCGTCGAGCGTACTTTCGAGCACCGGCCGGTCCGCCTTGCCGGTGGTGACCATCGTCAGGCCGCGCGTCTCGGCAACGGTGGCCAGCACGCTGGCCAATGGGCCGTCGAGGCGCATGTCGGGCAGCACGAAGACCTTCGGCAGCTTGAGATGCGGCCGCGACAGCATGCCGAAGAAATCCTCGACGACGCCGATCGGGTCGTCGTGGTCGACCAGCGGTGTGCCGATCGGGCCGAACGGGCTCGACCAGGTGCGCATCACCGGAACGCCGAGCGGCACGGCCGGCCGTTCGACCGAGAACGGCACCAGCAGGCGCAGCCGGTTGCGGTATTCGTCGCCATCGCGGATCACCGCCAGCTTGACCTCGCGATCTTCCAGCCGGGGCATGGCCGGCGCCAGAAAGCGCGGGTTGAAGAAAACGTTGGGCTCGATCGTGCGGGTGCACAGATAGTCGAGTTCCTCGACCAGTTCGAAGCCGGCCGAAGCCGGATAGATCGCCAGCTTGCGCAGCGGCCGGTTGTTGGCGAGGATCTCAAGGTGCGCCGGATCGGCGTCGCGCGCCAGGCCGGCAAGGCCGGACACCATTGCGCCGGCCGGGCCGCCGCTGGTTTCCTCGATCAGCGGGATGGCGGCCATCAGGCGGCTCCCTTTGCTGCGGGCACGAAGATCAGCATGACGATGCCGAGCTTGCGCCAGACGGTGAAGGACAGGGCGCTGGCCTCGAAGACCATGGCGAGGCTGGTGGCGATCGCCGCGCCCCACAGGCCGAAGAGCGGGATCAGCACCACGTTGAGGCCGATGTTGAAGGCGAGCGTCATGGCATAGACGGCGGCGCAGATGTTCTGGTTGCCGCTCATCGTCAGAAGGCTTTCGCAAGGGCCGACGGCGGCGCGCGCCACGACGCCGAACACCAGCAGGAACAGCAGCGGATAGCCGGCGGTGAATTCGGGGCCGAACAGCACCAGCATAGGCTCGCCGAGCGCCAGCACCAGCAGCGCCATCAGCAGCGACGGCCAGAACGTCCACGACACGGTCTCGCGTGCGAACGCGGCGAGCTTTTCCGGTTCGCCATGGGTGAACTGCGCATAGCGCTGGGCAACGCCGGCCTTGACGGAGAAATAGACGAAATGCACCAGCGCCAGCGTCTTGACGGTGGCGAAATAGACGGCGACGTCATTGGGCTGGAGATAGGCGCCGACCATCAGCACGTCGGCGTTGGTGAGCAGGAAGAAGAAGCTCTCGACCAGGAAGATCGGCAGCGAGACGATGAACCACTCGGCGAAATGCACCTTCATCGGCCCGGCCGGGATATTCCTGCCCATGCGCGTGGTCACGCCGATGAGCTGGCCGAGCGTGGTGGCGTAGGTGGCGGCGATCGAGGCGAAGATCGCTGTCCTGGCGTCGGGCGCATAGCCCAGCGCCAGCATCAGCGCCATCAGCGCCAGGATCAGCACCGGCCGCACCAGATAGGTCGGCGACAACGCAAACAACGCCCAGGAATTGGCGCGTGACTGGCCTTGCAGCAGGTCGCCCATGGCGATCATCGGCAGGCAGAACAGGCCGAGGATGAAGGGCATAACATAGTAGCTCTCGATCCAGTTCGCGCACAGCCAGACGCCCAGTGCGCCAAGCCCGGCGATCGCGGTCGAGGCAATCAGCACGAACAGGCGGCTGGCGACCACGATGCCGCGCAGTTCGGCGAGCATGTTGCGTTCGCGGTATTCGGGGATGAAGCGGATCACCGAAGTGTGGAAGCCGAGGCAGGCGAGGTTGCCGACGATGACCATCGTCACCCAGACGAGGACGAAGATTCCGTATTCGAACGAGCCCATCCAGCGCGCCATCAGCACCTGGCTGATGAAGGCGATGACGGCGCTGACGATGCGGATGGCAAAGGCGATCAGCGACATGCGCCCGGCTTCGCCGCGCTCGTCGGCGGTGAACAGCACCGCATCGATCCGGCCAAGCAGCGGCCCCATGCGCAGCGCCAAGCGCTGCGGCAAGAACCGCCCGGCCGTCGTCGCCGCGGAAAACCGCACCCCGATGTCTCTCCGTTTTCCGCCTCTTTTCAAGCTTTCGATGTATCCGAAACACCTTAAGAAAGGGTGGGCAGGTGCGGGTGCGCCGAGGGGCCAAGGACGGCCGCGTGTGCAAGGTGCGTCATCGTATACCGGGGCATAGTAGAAGGCGAGCGAACGCCGGGGAAGACTGGGGAGCCGGTCGGCGTTTCGCTCGCCCCTCCCCCGCCAAGGGGGATGGCCAGGCACCGGGTGTCCGATGCCAGAGGTGTCACATGGGGAAGATCACATCCCCTTCATCGCGTCGCAGGACACGTTCGGATTCATGTCGGCGAAAGCGCCGGTCGGGTTCTGTTTCCAGGCCCAGACATGCAATTCGTAGAACGGGCCGAGGCCGTAGCGGTTGGGGGCGCTGTTGAAGTTGAACAGCTGGCCTTCGAGCGAGGCCGGGCCCTTCGAGGTGATGTATTCGACCGCTATCAGCTTCAGGCTGCCGTCGGCCGTCGGCTCGTACATCACCGCTTCGGGCTTGGCGACATCGACGGCATCGTCCTTGAGATAGGCGCCGTTGACATAGTGGATGCCCATGGCGCCGCCGGTGATGCCGCTGGCGCAAGGGATGGGGGCATAGCCTTCGGCAGTGGCGGTTGCCACATTTTCGAAGCGGCTGTTGGCGGCGCGCACCTTTTCGGCCAGCGGGTTGGCGTCGTGTGCCTGCGCCGCACCCGCCGCGATCGAGATGGCGGCGAAGGCCGCGAAGCGTGTCGTCCAAAGAATTATGGTCATGGTCTTCCGTTCGTTTGTTGACGCTCGAGGCGACGGCGGCCGATCAGGCTGCCCGAAACGCTGCGGCGTTGGTTTAGGATTTGGTTTGTCCGTCCCGGTTCATGCGATGCGGCTTCCGTTGCCGGGCTTTGGCCGCAGCCCTTAAAAACCGTGCAAAATCAACGATCCCAAAAATAGTATTGCCAATACTCATGCGGGATCTCTCGCTCCGAGAGCCCGATGTCGCGCCTCAGATAGTCGCCTTCCGGCGGCAGGCGCCGCCTTTCAGACAGATACGCAGGCAGCTTCGACGCGAACCGCCATAGACGGCCGAGCACGGAGGTTGGCCGGCCGGTCTTTCCCAGGACAGGCCCGATTCCACCGAGCGGCAGGCCATCAGGCAGTTCGCCATGGCCGCGAAGGACAGTTTGATGCTCATCATCGTGGCGACCGAACGCAGGATCAGAGGTAAAAGTAAGGGTCAAGAACCCGCACCTCCGTGATCTTGTCGACCGGCAGCGAGTTTTTCTGAGCGGTGCTGCGGATCGCTTCGGGCGTCGGCGCGTCGTAGATGCAGAAGCTGTGCTTCTTGTCGGGCGTGACGAAGGACTGGATCCAGGTGACGCCCTTTTCGGCATTGCGCATGACGACGCCGCCCACCGCGCTGGCGCCGATGTCGGTCATCGGAATGTTGAGGCCGTCCGGAAATGTGCGTTCAATCAGGTAGCGAGGCATGGAAGGTTTCCTTTTCCATTGGTTCACGCTCGATCGGAGCGCTGCTGGACGTTGACCACGCCGGCCCGGCCCGCGCATCGGAACGATTCCCCATATTTGGCGGGACGATTCCCTATATTGGCGTCGTTCTTTGTGGAAAGAGGCACGGCAATGTGTGCAAAGTCACATTGCGGCGCTTTCTTCACGGGCTAATCGTGAGCGGCCCGCCATGGTGGGAAAACTCCGATCCTGTGAGACGATGACAATGATGCTTCTGGAACGGCAGATGCAGCTGCAGCAGCTGGAGACACTGCTTGGCGATGCAATACGCGGCCATGGCCGCATCGCCGTGCTGGCCGGGGAGGCCGGCGCCGGCAAGACGGCGCTTGTTGAGGCATTCGCGGCCCGTGTCGGGCAAAGCGCGGCAATGTTGCGCAGCGCTTGCGAGGACCTGTCGATCCCAGATCCGCTGGGGCCGCTCTACGATCTGGCCCGTGAGGCGCAATGGGCGCTGCCGCGCGCCATCGATGCCCGGCATGGGCAGAGACTGCCGCTGTTTTCCGATGCGCTCGACGCTTTTGCGGCCAAGGGACCGAGCCTGCTGGTGATCGAAGACCTGCACTGGGCCGACGATGCGACACTCGATTTCGTGCGCTTCCTCGGCCGGCGTATCGCCAACACCCACATCCTGCTGTTGCTCACGGCGCGCACCGACCGCAGCGAAGGACAGATGCGCGTGCGCCGCGCCCTGGGCGAAATCCCGGCCGGCAGCGTGGCGCGCATGGACGTGCCGCTGCTCAGCGAGGCGGCCGTGCTGTCGCTCGCCGATGCGGCCGGACGCGACGGCGACGCCATCTACCGGGCGACCGCCGGCAATGCCTTCTTCGTTACCGAATTGCTGTCGGCGGAAAACGAAACGGCGCTGCCGGCAAGCGTGCGCGACGCCGTGTTGGCGCGGGCTGAACGGCTGTCGCCAGGCGCCCGCGCAATGCTCGACGCGGTGTCGGTGTTTCCGCGCCGCGCCGACGTCTGGGCTCTGCAGGGCCTGTGCGGCGTCGCCAGCGCCGGCCAGCTGGCCGAGTGTGTCGCCAACGGCCTGCTCGACGATCTGGGCGACGGCTACGCCTTCCGGCACGACATCGCGCGGCGCGCCATCGAGATGATGCTGACGACGTCGCACAGGCGGCAATTCAACCAGCGTGCGCTGGCGGCACTGCTCGAAAATGGCGACGTCTCCACAGGCCGCCTGGTGCATCATGCGGTCGAGGCGCATAATCTGGCGGCGGTGCGCGAACTTGCGCCAATCGCCGCGCGCGAGGCGTCGCGCGTCGGCGCCCATCGCGATGCCGCCGGCTATTACGAGATCGCCCTGCAGCAGGCCGACAGCCTGCCGGTGATCGAGCGCGCCGCGCTCTACGAAAGTCATGCCTTCGAGTGCCATCTCATCGGCAAGATCGATGATGCGCTTGCAGCGCAGGGACAGGCGCGCCGGTTGCATCAGGCAGACGGCAACAGGCTGAAGGAGGGCGACAGCCTGAGATGGCTCTCCCGGCTGAGCGAAATGGGCGATGACCGCGAGGCGGCGGCCGCCTTCGGCGCCGAGGCTGTGGCGATGCTGGAAGCGGCTCCCGCCGGTCCCGAACTCGCCATGGCCTATTCGAACCTTTCGCATCTGGCGATGCTGTCGGAGAGGGTGGAGGACACGCTGTTCTATGGCGAGAAGGCAGCGGCGCTGGCTGCGCGGATGAACCGTCCCGACATCGCCTCGCATGCCCTCAACAATGTCGGCTGCGTCGAGCAGTGGCTCAATCCGGATGCCGGACGCCTGCGCCTCGACCAAAGCCTTGAAATTGCGCTCCAGGGCAATTTCCAGGAACATGCCGCGCGCGCCTTCACCAACCGCGCCTGTTTCGAGATCACCCAGATGAGCTACGACGCGGCACGTCCGGTGCTCGAGAGCGGCATCCACTATTGCACCGAGAACGACCTCGGCACCTGGCGCGACTATCTCAGGGGCATGCTGGCCGATGTGCAACTGCGTCAGGGCCAATGGGATGAGGCCGCCGCGACGGCAAGCGATGTCATCGATAATGATCGGACAACCACCGTGGGCCGGTTTCCGGCGCTGCTGGCACTGGCGAAACTGCGCCTGAGGCGCGGCGATCCCTCGGCCGAGCCGCTGTTCGCCGAAATGGCGCGCCTGGTCGGAAGCGGCGGCGACCTGCAGATGCTGAGCTCTTACGCGGCGCTGATGGCGGAGCAGGCATGGCTGGGCCTGGCCGACAGGCAAGAGGCGCTGGCGCTGATCACCCGCGCCGAAACGCCGGTGCGCTCGCGTGCCCATGTCGGGGAGCTGGCGCTGTGGCGAACATTGCTCTCTCCCGGTATGCCGGCCGGCGACACCGCCGACATGGCGACACCATACCGGCTGCTTCTAACCGGCGACTGGCGTTCGGCTTCGGCACTCTGGGCCGAATTGAATGCGCCATACGAGCGCGGACTGGCGCTCATCCTCGGCGACGACGAGGGGCAGCGGCTGGCATTGGATATTTTCGACGGCCTGGGGGCAAGGCCGGCAGCCCAGCGCCTGCGCGATATCATGCGCAAGAACGGCGTTGGCGGCATCGCCCGCGGCCCGCGCCGCTCGACGCGCGCCAACCTCGCCGGCCTCACCTTGCGCCA
This sequence comes from Mesorhizobium sp. M0615, assembly GCF_040320805.1. NCBI lineage: Bacteria > Pseudomonadati > Pseudomonadota > Alphaproteobacteria > Hyphomicrobiales > Phyllobacteriaceae > Mesorhizobium > Mesorhizobium sp. M0615. The sequence goes on from NZ_JAMYQI010000008.1 coordinate 147,699, forward strand.
GATGCAGGTGCTGCAGCTGATCGAACGCGGCCTCTCCAACAAGCGGATCGCCGAGCAATTGACGATTTCGCCAAAGACGGTCGATCACCATGTCTCGGCGGTGCTGGGCAAGCTGGATGCGGTGTCGCGCGGCGAGGCGACAGCGACCGCGCGCGATTCGGGGTTGTTGTGAGGTTTTGACGAGGGTTGGACCGAGAGGTCGCGATCCTTCGAACCCCCCTCTGTCCTGCCGGACATCTGCCCCTCAAGGGGGGAGATTGGCTGTCGCTGTAGCTTTCGCCAATTGTCGAAATTGAAAGAAGTTACGGCGCCGAAGCTGCTGATCTCCCCCCTTGAGGGGGAGATGGCCGGCACGCCAGAGGGGGGTGCTGTCCCGCCGACCTAGCCTTCGAAATCAGGCAAACGCGCCATGGCAGTGCTTGTATTTCTTGCCGGAGCCGCAGGGGCAGGCTTCGTTGCGGCCGATCTTGCCCCAGGTCGCCTGGTTGTTCGGATCGCGGTCTTCGGGAGCGACGATGGCGTTGCTCTCCTGGCGGACCAGAAGTGCGGTCTCGCCGCCCTCGAAATCGTCCTCGCCCGTGGTGCCGTCAATGTGGCTGCCGAACATTTCAGGCGCTTCGGGCGGCGGTGCTTCGGCGGCCTGGCGGACCAGTTCGACGCGCATCAATTGCGCGGTGACGGCCTGGCGCAGATTGCCGAGCAGCGCCTGGAACAGCTCGAACGCCTCGCTCTTGTATTCCTGCAGCGGGTCGCGCTGGGCGTAGCCGCGGAAGCCGACGACCGAACGCAGATGGTCGAGGTTGACGATGTGCTCGCGCCACAGATGATCGAGCGTCTGCAACACCACCGAGCGTTCGACATAGCTCATCACGTCTGGGCCGAAGCGCTCGGCGCGCTCCTTGGCGGCGGCGTCGGCGGCCTTGGTCAGGCGCTCGCGGATGTCGTCCTCGGCAATGCCTTCTTCCTTGACCCAGTCCTCGACCGGCAGGTCGAGATTGAGGAATTCGGCGACCTCGGCCTTGAGGCCGGCGACGTTCCACTGCTCGGCATAGGCGTTTTCGGGGATGTTCTTGGTGACGATCTCCTCGATGACGCCTTCGCGCATCTCGGCGATCGTCTCGGACAGGCCTTCGCCGTCCATCAATTCGATGCGCTGCTCGAACACCACCTTGCGCTGGTCGTTCGAGACGTCGTCGTATTTCAACAGGTTCTTGCGGATGTCGAAGTTGCGCGCTTCGACCTTCTTCTGCGCCTTTTCCAGCGCCTTGTTGATCCACGGATGGATGATGGCCTCGTCTTCCTTGAGGCCAAGCTTCTGCAGCATGCCGTCCATGCGCTCGGAGCCGAAGATGCGCATCAGATCGTCCTGCAGCGACAGGAAGAATTTCGAACGGCCGGGGTCGCCCTGGCGGCCGGAGCGGCCGCGGAGCTGGTTGTCGATGCGGCGCGATTCATGGCGCTCGGTGGCCAGCACGTAGAGGCCGCCGGCGGCCAGCGCCTTTTCCTTCAGGCGCTCGACATCGGCAATGATTTCCTTTTCGCGCGCCTCGCGCTCGGGACCAGCAGGCATGTCGCCCAGTTCGTCCTCGATGCGCATCTCGGCGTTGCCGCCGAGCTTGATGTCGGTGCCGCGTCCCGCCATGTTGGTGGCGATGGTGATGGCGCCGGGCTTGCCGGCCTGGGCGACGATGGCCGCTTCGCGCTCGTGATGGCGGGCGTTCAGCACTTCGAAATCCTTGAACCCTTCCTTGCGCAGGCGCTCGGCCAGTTGCTCGGATTTTTCAATGGAGGTGGTGCCGACCAGCGTCGGCTGGCCCTTGGCGCGCGCTTCCTTGATCTCCTTGACGATCGCCTTGTACTTCTCCTCGACCGTCCGGTAGACCTCGTCGTCCTCGTCCTTGCGGATGACCGGCAGATTGGTCGGGATCTCGGTGACTTCGAGGCCGTAAATGTTGCCGAACTCCTCGGCCTCGGTCAGCGCCGTGCCGGTCATGCCGGACAGCTTCTTGTAGAGGCGGAAATAGTTCTGGAAGGTGACGGAGGCCAGCGTCTGGTTTTCCGGCTGGATCGCCACATGCTCCTTGGCTTCGAGCGCCTGGTGCAGGCCTTCCGAATAGCGGCGTCCCGGCATCATGCGGCCGGTGAATTCGTCGATGATGACGATCTCGTCGTTGCGGACGATGTAGTCCTTGTCCTTCTGGAACAGCCGGTGCGCCTTCAGCGCGTTGTTGACGTGGTGGACGATGGCGACGTTCTCGACGTCATAGAGCGACTCGCCCTTGAGCAGGCCGGCCGCGCGCAGCAGGTTTTCCAGCTTCTCGGTGCCTTCCTCGGTGAAGATCGAGGTCTTCTGCTTCTCGTCGATCTCGTAGTCGGCCGGGCCGAGCTGCAGCATGAAGGCGTCGATGGTGTTGTACATTTCCGAACGGTCCTCGAGCGGACCGGAAATGATCAGCGGCGTGCGCGCCTCGTCGACCAGGATGGAATCGACTTCGTCGACGATCGCGTAATTGTGGCCGCGCTGCACCATCTGCGCGCGCTCATACTTCATGTTGTCGCGCAGATAGTCGAAGCCGAGCTCGTTGTTGGTGGCATAGGTAACGTCGGACGCATAGGCGACGCGGCGTTCCTCGTCGGACAGGCCATGGACGATGACGCCGACCGAAAGGCCGAGGAATTTGTAGACGCGGCCCATCCATTCGGAGTCGCGGGTGGCGAGATAGTCGTTGACGGTGACGACATGGACGCCCTTGCCGGCAAGCGCGTTGAGATAAACGGGCAGGGTGGCGACCAGGGTCTTGCCCTCGCCCGTGCGCATTTCGGCGATGCCGCCATTGTGCAGCACCATGCCGCCGATCAGCTGCACATCGAAGGGGCGCATGCCGAGCACGCGGCGGGATGCCTCGCGGACGGTGGCGAAGGCCGGCACCAGCAGGTCATCGAGCGTAGCGCCGTTGGCGATATCCTGGCGGAATTTTTCCGTGCGGGCCTGAAGCTCGGCGTCGGACAGCGCCCGCATCTCGTTTTCCATGGCGTTGATCGCCTCGACACGCGGCCGGGTCGATTTTACGCGACGATCGTTGGAGGAACCGAAAACCTTACGGGCGAGACCGCCGAGACTGACCATCCGATGGTCCTTTCGATAGAATTCTCAATTTTGAGATGAGCGCCGGCCGGCCCCATCAATTCCGCGTGAAACGCGGACAAACACAAAAAGCGCCCGGAAAACGGTTCTGGACGCAAAGTCGTTGGACAGATAAGAGGGGGCTCAACTGATGTCAACGCCGCGTTAGCCCTATGGGCAGCGCCAAATTCCGCCACAATCCGGCTGATCTGCAAGCCCTACCAATCCCCCCTTGGAGTTAATCTTGATGTCCTTACTGTTTCGCCGTGCGTCGCTCGCCAGCCTTGGCTTGGCTTTCGGCCTGTCGGCCCTGTCGCTGTCTCCGCTGATGGCCCAGGAAGCCGCTCCCGCCCCGGCCGATGCCGCAGCAGCACCGGCGGCAGCCCCCGTCGATCCGAACGCCGTCATCGCTACCGTCAATGGCCAGAAGCTGACCGAGGCGGACCTTGGGCTTGCCGAGGGCGAGCTGTCGCAGCAGTTCTCGCAGTTGCCACCCGAGCAGCGCCGCGCCGCCGCCCTTTCGGCGGCCATCGAAATCCGCGTCATGGCCGCCCAGGCGGTCGCTACCGGGCTCGACAAGGATCCCGAATTCCAGCGCCGCATGGCGTTCCTGCAGCAGCGCGCGCTGCATGGCGAGATGGTCGAGAAGGGCGTCGTCGACAAGGTTACCGATGCCGAGGTGCGCGCCCGCTACGACCAGGAAATCGCCAGCACGCCGCCGGTCAATGAGATTCATGCCCGTCACATCCTCGTGAAGACGAAGGAAGAGGCCGAGGCGATCATCAAGCAGCTCGATGGCGGTGCAGACTTCCAGAAGCTCGCCAACGAGCATACCAGCGATCCCTCGGGCAAGACCAATGGCGGTGATCTCGGCTGGTTCGGCCCGGGGCAGATGGTGCCGGAATTCGACAAGGCGGCAGTTGCGCTCGAAATCGGCAAATACACCAAGGAGCCGGTGCAAACGCAATTCGGCTGGCATGTCATCAAGCTCGAGGACAAGCGCACCAAACAGCCGCCGGCCTTCGACGACGTCAAGGACCAGGCCAAGCAGGCGGTGATCCGCGACAAGTATTTCGCACTGGTCAAGCAGCTGCGCGGCGCCGCCAAGGTCGAAATCCCCGACGCCAATCTGAAGAAGGCCGTCGACACGATGGAAGCCGGCAAGTAAGGCCGGCACCGAAAAAACATGCAAAGGGCGCCGTTCGGCGCCCTTTTCAATTGCGGGAGATGCCTGACATCACATAGCGGACAGTGGCACGGATTGTCGCCTCATCTTCGTCCAGCCGGTTGGTCAAAAGGTGTTTCCAGGCATAGGAAGCGATGAGGTCGGCGACCAGCGCTGCGTCGACATCGGCCGCAACCTCGCCGCGCGCCTTGGCGCGCTCGATGATCCGAGCGGTGTGGGACACGCGCCCATCGGCATAGCCAGTCAGGGCCGCGGCCGCCGCTTCGTCCGACTGGGCCTCGGCGATCAGCGAGCGGAATACGCTGCCCGAGGATGTGTCGCGCCAATGCGCGAAGAGGTTCCTCAGGAAACCGACGAGGTCGTCTTCGAGACTGCCGGTATCGGGGACGTCGACACGCTTTTGCCGCTTGTAGACCTCTAACAGCAGGGCCGCCTTGCTCGGCCACCAGCGATAGATCGTGGGTTTGCCGGCGCGCGCCCGCCGCGCCACGGCCTCTATGGAGAAGCCGGCATAGCCGGCCTCGACCAGCACCGCCTCCGCGGCCTCGAGAATGGCCTCGGCGCTGTCTGGGTTGCGCCGCGCCCCGATCGATCTGCGCGCCGGATCCTCGCCCATGTCTGTCCTCGCCAACAATCTCGCCGGCAATCCTGGCCAACAATCTCGCCGACAATATAGGTGAGCTGGCAGGCAAACGAAACGGCCCGTTTCCAGCGCTTGTAGAAGCGGGTCTCACATTCGCCCTTCGCGGGGATTTTCAGTTCATCACTTGCGAGGTTTCCGAGTCGATCCGCCACTGGCCGTCGCTCTTCACCAGCCCAAGCGCGACTCGTGCCTTGCCGGTCATGCGCGCCGCCGATTTGTCTTTCGACATATAGTCGTAGCTCATCGCGAACACGGCTTCGGCGCGGTTCTCGCCCTGCGGCGTCACATTGAGGCTGCCGGGCTCGAGACTGAACGACCAGGATGCAAATTGCGCGAACCATTCCGTCTTGAGCTTGACGACGGCGTCGCTGTCATAGCGCGTGCCGAAGATGGTGGCGGAAGGCGCATAGAGCCGCTTGACGGTCTCGCCGATCGCCGCGGCATCGGGCGCAAGATAGTCGTCGCGCAGGAATTTCTCGATTGCGGTCTTGTCGTCGCCTACAGACCGTTCGAGTGCCGCAACCGTTGTTTCGGGCGCCGGGGGGACGGCGGGCTTCGGCTGTGCAACCGTTTCGCCGCCGGGCACAAACTCAAACCGTTCGAGCAGCGAACCCTGTTCCCATGGGCGCTGTCCCTCGCGCGTTTCGGAGACCACGTCGCGGCGCACCGCGATCATCATGTCGTTGATGCTCTGGCCGGGCTCGGCCATGTGTCGCAGCAGGGCGGCGGCGAACGGCGAATTGCGCCCGGTGCCGTCCATGGCGACAGCGCCTGGCGCCGTCGAGAAGGCGATGAAGGAGCCACGCGTCGAATCGAACTGGGCCAGACCGGCAAGCGCCGTTGCCGAGCGCGTGGTGGCGGTGCGGCTCAGGCTGCGGGCAAAGGGATTGTTGCGGCAGGCATCGAGGAACACCAGGCTGACCTTGGTCTGCTGCTCCATGATGTCGAGGACTTCGTCGATCGGCACGGCTTCGAGCTGCAGCTTGACCGGCATGTCGAGCCGGGCGTCGACCGGGACGATGTAGTTGCGCCCTTCGACCTGCAGGCCGTGGCCGGCATAATAGAACAGCCCGACCCCGGCGCCTTCCAGCGCATCGGAAAATTCGCCGATCCTGCGCTCGAGTTCGCGCTTGCCGAGATCGTTGCCCTCGATGACGTCGAAGCCGATCGAGCGCAGCTTGCCGGCAATATCGAGGGCATCGTTGACCGGATTGGTGAGCGTGCCGGCTTCGGCATAGGTGCCATTGCCGATGACCAGCGCCACGCGCCGTTCCGGCTGCGCATCGGCGCTCAGGAGCAAAAGCCCCATAAACGCCACCGCCAAGATCACCAGCCTGCCCATGGCCGATATCATAACGCCAGAGGCCCCGGTGACGCCAACGGATTTGAAATGCAAGCTTAATCCCTGGTGGCTTGCCGACAGCGGCGGCCAAGAAAACGCCCTTGCGCCGGGCCGTGCTATCGGGCAAACCGGCCTTCGCCTAGCGTTTTTCCGTCGCCCGAGGTCCCCAATGTCCGCAACGATTTCGCCGCTCGCGCCGAAGAAATATCCCAAAATGCCTGCCATTGAGGGCGTGCGCATCGCCACCGCAGAGGCCGGGATCAAGTACAAGAACCGTGCCGACCTCTTGGCCATGGTCTTCGATGCCGGCACAGCGGTTGCCGGCGTGTTCACGAAGTCGAAATGCCCCTCGGCGCCGGTCGACTTCTGCCGCGAGAACCTTGGCGCCGGCAAGGCGCGAGTGCTGGTGGTCAATTCCGGCAACGCCAACGCGTTCACCGGCAAGAAGGGCCGCGCCTCCACCCAACTGACCGGCGAGGCCGCGGCCAAGGCCGCAGGCTGCACGCCAGGCGAAGTGTTCCTCGCTTCTACCGGGGTAATCGGCGAGCCGCTCGACACCACCAAATTCAGCCATTTGCTGGCCGGACTGGTCAAGGACGGCAAGCCGGATCTGTGGACCGAGGCGGCAAAGGCCATCATGACAACCGACACCTATCCGAAAGTGGCGACAGCGACGGTCAAGCTCGGCGACACCGACGTCATCATCAATGGAATCTCCAAGGGCGCCGGCATGATCGCGCCCGATATGGCGACTATGCTGTCCTTCATCGCCACCGATGCGCCGATCGCCGCCCCCGTGCTGCAGGACTTGTTGTCGCGCGGCACCGCCAAGACCTTCAACGCCGTCACCGTCGACAGCGACACCTCGACCAGCGACACGCTGCTGTTGTTCGCCACCGGAGCCGCTGCCAAGCGCGGCGCGCCCGCCATCAGCGATCCCAAGGATGCGCGTCTCGGCGCGTTCCGCCGGGCGCTGGGCAAGGTGCTCAAATCGCTGGCGCTGCAGGTGGTGCGCGACGGCGAGGGCGCCCGCAAGCAGGTCGAAGTCACCGTTACCGGCGCCAAATCGGCGCGCTCGGCCAAGCGCATCGCGCTGTCCATCGCCAATTCGCCGCTGGTCAAGACGGCGGTTGCCGGCGAGGACGCCAATTGGGGCCGCGTCGTCATGGCCGTCGGCAAGGCCGGCGAGCCGGCCGATCGCGACCGGCTGTCGATCTGGTTCGGCGACAACCGTCTGGCGCATGAGGGCGAACGCGACCCGGGCTACTCCGAGGAAGCGACCTCGGCCTATATGAAGCGCGACGACATTCGCATCCGCGCCGATATCGGTATCGGCCGCGGCAAGGCGACGGTGTGGACCTGCGACCTCACCAAGGAATATGTCGCCATCAATGGCGATTACCGGAGCTGATGGAGTTGGCTTCCAGGCATCCGGCAAGCATGCTGGCCATCGTGCGCCGCTACGAGGCGGCGGGTTTTCGCGCCTGGCCGGCGGCGGCCGTGCATTATGACGGCACCTGGGTGGTGCGGCTGACAGCCGGCCATCCGGCCAAGCGGCTGAACTCGGTCAACCCGCTCGATCCCGGCGACACCCAGCACATTGCCGAGCGCATCGGCCGCGCCAGCCGGCGCTTCGACGCCTATGGCAGGCCGCTGACCTTCCGCATCTCGCCGCTGTCGGGGCCGGACCTGGCCAAGCATCTCGACAATGAGGGCTGGAGCACATTCGACGAATCCCTGGTGATGCGGCTGCCGCTGGCGGACGCGCAACTGGCGCCGGCCATGGACCAGATTCCGCTGAAGGATATCAGCCGCTTTCTCGGCGCGTCGCTCAAGGTCAGCGGCTCGGATGCATCGCTGCGGCCCGGTCTTTCGGAAATCATCGGCGCTATCCAACCCGAAGTCGGGCTGTTTGCGCTGGAGGAAGGGGCCGACCCTCTGGCGGTGCTGATCTGCGTCCATGACGGCGATCTTGCCGGTCTGTTCGAGATCGCCACCGCCAAGTCGGCGCGCAATCAGGGCCATGGCCGCAACCTGATCCTGTCGGCGCTGAAGTGGGCGAGGCTGCGTGGCGCTCGCGAAGCCTGGCTGCAGGTCGAGGCCGGCAATGCGCCGGCGCTGGCGCTCTATCGCTCGCTGGGCTTCGACGAAGTCTATCGCTACCACTATCGCCGGCCGCCGGGCGCATGAGCGAGATCACCGGCAAACGCCTGCTGCTGGTCGCCGCGTGCGCGCTGGTCGATACCGATGGGCGGGTGCTTCTGGCGCAGCGGCCCGAGGGCAAACAGCTTGCCGGCCTGTGGGAATTTCCCGGCGGCAAGGTAGAGCCAGGCGAGACGCCGGAACAATGCCTGATCCGCGAACTGCAGGAAGAAATCGGCATCGAGACTGACATTCCTTGCCTGGCGCCGCTCACCTTCGCCAGCCATTCCTATGATGATTTCCATCTCCTGATGCCCCTGTTCGTCTGCCGCCGCTTCCGCGGCATCGCGCAGCCCAGGGAAGGGCAGGCGTTGAAATGGGTGCGGCCAAAGCAGATGCGCGACTATCCCATGCCGCCGGCCGACGCGCCGCTGATCCAGTTCCTCATCGACCTGTTGTGATACAAAGCCATTTCGCGGTCTGATCTAGCCAGCGTTAATGGAAGATTTATCTCGTCGTGAAAAATTGCGGCAAAGCGGGTTCGCGGGGAGCGATTGCATGAGCCTCGACAGGGAATGGGACTCGATCCGGCCAGATCGCAGCTTTCGCGCCGCCGGCGTCGGCTTATTGCGCGTCACGCTGTTGTTCGGCTCGGCCGCAGTGGCGCTGGCGCTGATCGCGGTCCCCGTGCTGGACAACCAGACGCGATCATCCAGCCGCGATGCTCTTGCAGGCGGTCTCGACCCGATGAGCACGGGTTCGATCGGCTCGCGGGCCACCTATACGCTGCGCAGAAGCGTGCTGCAGCCCTCACCGAGCTCAGTCTGCATCATCCGCGCCGACGGCCAACGGAGCGGCGACTGCTGACCAACAAGGTCGACACCAGCTTGAGAACTTCCTCAACGCAGGCCCATTTCACAGCCTGTTAAGCTTGTGCCGTTAACCTTTCTTAACAGGTGGGCGATATGGTCGGGGATGAGAGGGATCGACGATCATGAAGCCATTGCTGCGCCGATTTTTGCAGGACGAAACAGGCGCCACGGCCATTGAATATGGCCTGATCGTTGCGGTGCTGTCGCTTGCCATCGTCGGGGGTGTCGGCAAGGCCAGCAATGCGATCCAGTTTCTGTTCAGCGACAACAACAGCAGGCTCGCAAACGCCTTCGCCGAGCACTGATCCGGAGCGCCGTCACCGCCCGCCGGGGTTTTCCAGTATCGTCTTCAGCGAGACCTTCGCCGAACCCGGTTTCAAGGGCTTTTGCTGCGAGGCATCGGGCGCCCAGCCCGACATCCAGACGATGGAAAAGCTTGCCCTGATGCGGCCATCAGCGTCCGAAAAGCGTTCGGCATAGATTTCGGCGGCACGGGTAAAAAGCTTTCGCGCTCCCGGTCGCCGGCTGCGATCAGTCAGCGCGCTGGTTTCGCCCATCGCCCTGAGATCGGCAATGAGGTCGAAGAGGGTATCGTAGCGGACGGTCACCGTTTCGACGTCGGCCACCGGCAGCGCCAGTCCGGCGCGCTGCAGCAGTGCGCCGGCGTCGCGAACATCGGTGAAGGGGATGACACGCGGGCTGGCGCCGCCATAGAGTTCGGTCTCGGCGGCGAGCAGGCTTTCGCGCAATTCGGAAAGAGTGCCGGCGCCGGCAAAGGCGCCGAGGAAAAGCCCGTCGGGCCGCAGAGCGCGGCGGATCTGCACCAGCATGCCGGGAATGTCGTTCATCGCCTGCAACGACAGAAGTGAAACGACGAGGTCGAGGCTTTCCGGCTGGAACGGCACTGTTTCCAGCGGTGCTATCAGCCCTGGCCGGCCGTCCAGAAACGCTGGATCTGCCTCGACGCGCACGATCTCCGCTGCCTTGCCGCTTGCAGCGACCACGTCCGTTGCGTCCGGCGTCTGGCAAAACAGCACCGCGGCCTTGCCGAATTTCCGCTCGACCGCGCCGAGCCGGTCGGCAAGGTCTTCCGCCGCCCGCCGCATCAGAAAATCCGCGCCGGCTACGGGGTGGGCCAGCGCCCTGCGCTTGCGCACCAGCCAAAGTTCAGTATCGATGATCGGCTGCAACGGTAGACATCCCTGTTTGTCCGTCTAGTGATATCCTGGCGCGGACGACAAAACCACGTGGCCGATCCGGTGATGGAGATCAAGAGCCTCGCTCAAACCATGTTGAAACTGGCCATGTTGGACTGGCCGGCGCGGATGCTGTTCCCGCCGGTCTGTGCCGGCTGTCGCAGGCACGTCTCGCAACCCGGCGTTTTGTGCGGTGCCTGCTGGCCGAAACTCAGGCTGCTGGAGCGGCCATGGTGCGCGGTGATGGGCACGCCATTCACGCACGATATGGGCGAGGGATTCCTGTCGGCCGAGGCGATCGCCGATCCGCCGCCGTTCGAGCGGGCGCGGGCGGCCGTGGCCTATTCAGGTGTCGCCCGCCAGATGGTGCAAGGTCTGAAATACCAGGATCGCACCGATCTGGCGCCGTGGATGGCGCGCTGGATGCTGCGCGCCGGCGCTGAGCTAATTGCAGACGCCGATGTCGTCGTACCGGTGCCGCTGCACTGGCGGCGCTTCTTTCGCCGGCAGTTCAACCAGTCGGCGGAGTTGGCAAGGGCGGTTGCGCAGCTTAGCGGGCTGCCTTTCTCGCCCTCGGCGGTCCGGCGCGTCAAGCTCACGCGCCAGCAGGTCGGGCTGGAGCGGCAGGAGCGCGAGGCCAATGTCCGCGCCGCCTTCCGTGTGCCTGCGGAAGCCGAAATCGAGATCACTGGGCGCCGCGTGCTTCTGGTCGACGATGTCTACACCACCGGCGCCACCGTGCGCTCGGTCGCCAGGGCGCTGAAGAAGGGCGGCGCCGGAGCGGTCGATGTGCTGACCTTCGCGCGTGTCCTGCCGGGGGACTTTCGGGCCGACGAGTCCGCGACTATATAAGGTCGAGGAAAGGCACGGACCGATGCTCGATGTGACGATTTACACCCGTATGATGTGCGGCTATTGCGCGGCGGCCAAGCGGCTGCTCGACCGCAAGGGCGTCGCCTACACCGAGCATGACGCTTCGTTTTCGCCGGAATTGCGCCAGGAAATGATTTCGCGGGCGCATGGCCGCTCGACCTTTCCGCAGATTTTCATCGGCGACACGCATGTCGGCGGCTCCGACGACCTCCACGAGTTGGAGGCACGGGGGCAGCTGGATAGGCTGCTTGCCAACGGCTCGACGACAAAGAGCGGTTCGTAGCGCCGCTCTATGTCTTTGTTTTTACGCAATTCCGGACGGAAAACCGTTACATACTTTTCCTGGAATTGCTCAAAGAGGACGTGACGATGGGTATTTTCAAGGCGGCGGCGATCCAGATGCGTTCGGGCGAGAGCCCCGAGCGCAACGCGGTCGATCTCGAACGGCTGGTGCGCGAAGCGGCAGGCCTCGGTGCAACCTACATCCAGACCCCGGAAATGACCGGTGCGCTGATCCGCGACAAGGAAGCCAGGGCTGCTTCCTTCACCTTGGAAGACAAGGACATCGTCGTGGCGGCCGCGCGCAAGCTCGCCAGCGAACTCGGCGTCTTCCTGCACATCGGCTCGACCGCCATCCTGCGCACCGACGGCAAGCTCGCCAACCGGGCGCTGCTGTTTGGGCCGGACGGCGCCACCCTTGCCACCTACGACAAGATCCACATGTTCGATGTCGACCTCGACAATGGCGAGAGCTGGCGCGAATCCGCCGCCTATGAGCCGGGCACCGAGGCCGTCGTCACCGAGATCGACGGCGCTAGTCTCGGCTTTGCCGTCTGCTACGATCTACGCTTTCCACAGCTGTTCCGCGCCGAGGCGATGGCCGGCGCCGACCTCTTGTCGGTGCCTGCCGCCTTCACCCGCCAGACCGGCGAGGCGCACTGGCATGTGCTGCTGCGAGCCCGTGCCATCGAGAACGGCGCCTATGTGGTTGCTGCAGCACAAGGTGGCCTGCATGAGGATGGCCGCGAAACCTATGGCCATTCGCTGATCGTCGACCCATGGGGTCGAATTCTCGCCGAGGCCGACCATGACGATCCGGAGGTGATCATCGCCGAGATCGACACGGCGCAGTCGTCGGCCGCGCGTAAGAAAATCCCCAATCTCAAGAACGCGCGTGATTTTGCCGTCAATGCCGGCGCAGTGGAAGCGCCGCGGCTCAGGGGCGCGGCTTCGTGATCCGCTTTGCCCTGATCTGCGAGCACGAGCACGAATTCGAGGGCTGGTTTCGCAGCAATGACGATTTCGACACGCAGAAGAAGCGCGGCTTCGTCGATTGCCCGAGCTGCGGCTCGCACAAGGTGCAAAAGGCGCTGATGGCGCCAGCCGTCTCCACAGCGCGGAAGCAGGAAACAATTGCGCTGGCCATGGGCGAAACCCAGAAGCAGGCGCTGGCGCAGCTGAAGGCGATGGCCGAGAAGGTGCGCGAGAATGCCGACTATGTCGGCGACAAGTTTGCCGAAGAAGCGCGCAAGATCCATTTCGGCGAGAGCGATGCGCGCGGCATCTATGGCGAGGCGACGTTGGACGAAGCCAAGAGCTTGGCCGAGGATGGCATCGATTTCATGCCGATCCCGAGTTTTCCAGAGGAGCGCAACTGAGCGATCAGCTGGCGCTATCGATCAATTTGCCAAGCAACTGAGCCAGTGCTCCCCGCTCCGTGCCGGTGAGCCCGGCAAGGATTTCATGCTCGTTGGCGACGTGGGCGGTCACGGCCTCATCGATCAAGGCGAGACCTTTTTCGGTCAGTTGCACGACAATGCCGCGCCGGTCGTTGGGGTGCGGGCCGCGCAGGATCAGTCCGGCCTTCTCAAGCCGGTCGAGCCGGTTGGTCATGGCGCCGGAGGTCACCATCGTCGCCTCGTAGAGAGCGGTCGGTGTCAGCGCGTAGGGCTGGCCGGAGCGGCGCAGCGTCGCCAGCACATCGAATTCGCCGGCCTGCAGTCCGAAACGGGCAAACAGCGGGGCGAGGCGCTCGCGGGCGATTAGCGACGAGGCTTCGTTCAGCCGCCCAAGCACCAGCATTGGCGACACCTCCAGGTCCGGCCGTTCCCGCTTCCATTGCTCCACCGCCTTTGCCGCGCGATCCATCTGTCTCACCGCTAAGTATCTTGACGTTAAGAATCTTTGTGGTATGCTACCTCAAGATACAGTTTCGACCCAGTGCCGCAAGTGAGTGACGGGACCATCCGATGAAATTTCTCTTGGAATCGGCGCTTGGCCTGCTGGTCGTCACCGGCGGCCTGCTCGGCCTGACGCTGCCGTTCGCCAAGCTGGCGACGGCTGCCGGCGTTTCGGCCATGGTCTGGGCCTTCGTCATCTCGTTCGGCGCCGGGGGCGTGCTGCTGTGCGCGTTGCTCGCCAACGGCGAGCGCATGCGGCTGACCCCGCACAGACTGCGCTATTTCTTCATCACCGCCGCCGTGTCCTACGCCGTGCCCAATCTGCTGATGTTTTCGGCTATCCCGCATCTCGGCGCCGGCTATACCGGCATCATGTTCACGCTGTCGCCGGTCATCACACTGGTGTTTTCGATCCTGCTTGGCGTTCGACTGCCAAATATGCTCGGCAGTATCGGTATCGCCGTCGGCTTCATCGGCGCCGTCATGGTGGCGGTGACGCGCGGCGAGGCCGGCCAGCCGGCCGATTTCTTCTGGGTGCTGGTCGGACTTTTGATCCCCGTCAGCCTTGCCGCCGGCAATATCTATCGCACCGTCGACTGGCCCGAAGGCACCGGTCCGATCGAACTGGCCGTCGGCAGCCACCTGGCCTCGGCAACGCTGCTGTTGGTCGGCATTCTCGTGCTGTTCGGCCTCAGTGCCTTCGCCCCGCTTGGCGCCGTGCCGCTGGTCGTCGTGGCGCAAGTCGCCTCGGCCTCGGCGATGTTTGCCTTCTTCTTCCGGCTGCAGGCCGTGGGCGGTCCGGTCTATCTCAGCCAGATCGGCTATGTGGCGGCGGCCGTCGGCCTGTTTGCCGGAACCATCTTCCTCGGCGAGCACTACCAGTTGCTGACCTGGGCCGGCGCGGTGATCATCACCATCGGCGTGATCATCACCACCAAGGCGCAGAGCCAGAAGGCATAGGGTCTTTGGTTTACGCAATTCCCTAGGCAAAGCGCTATGCGCTTTTCCCGGGAAAACCGCTTCACACTTTGCTCGAACTGCTCAAGCTTAAATTTGGCTCGCGTCGAGGCGCTTCCGTAGCGCCGGGGGGGCGACGTTTCGCCAGGCCGTCCGAACTGCGCTGCGGAATGTCTGTTCGTCGCAGGCTTCGAGCATGATCGACGTCCATCCCTTTTGGCCCCAGCCGCCTGTCACGGGCCTGAAAACCGATGGCTCAGCCGCGGCCATCATCTCTTGCTGGTCGCGGTCGAGCTTGACGACAGCACGGTCGGCTTCGGGCAGAGAGACGAAGATACGGTTGCGGACGCGGAAGTCAGCCTTGCCGAAATGCGATTGCTCGACCGTTTCGGGAAGATCGAGCGCCAGCTCTCGGGCCCTCATAGTGTCCACGGCCGCCCCTTCGTTCAGACCGATCGTTTTTCCGCCAGCACCATATAGTTGACGTCCATGTCCTTGGAGCGTGCCCAGCGGTCGGCGATAGGATTGTAGGTCACGCCGGTACGGTCGATGATGGTCATGGCGGCGCTGCCGAGCGCCTTTTCAAGCTCTTCGGGCCGCACAAGCTTGCCGAACTGGTGGGTGCCGCGCGGCAGCCAGCGCAGCACATATTCGGCGCCGATGATGGCCAGGCCCAGTGCCTTCAGCGTGCGGTTGATCGTGGCCACGAACATGATGCCGCCGGGCTTGACCATCTCGCCGCACTTGCCGATGAACAGGTCCACATCGGCAACATGCTCGACGACTTCCATGTTGAGGACGACGTCGAATTTCTCGCCGGAATCGGCCAAATCCTCAGCGGTCGTAGCGCGATAATCCACCGTCACGCCGCCTTCGGCCGCGTGCAGCTTCGCCACCTCGATGTTGGTTGCCGAGGCGTCGGCGCCGACCACTTCGGCGCCAAGCCTTGCCATCGGCTCGCACAACAACCCACCGCCGCAGCCGATATCGAGGAAACGCAGGCCTTCGAACGGCCGCGCCGCGCGCGGATCGCGGCCGAAGCGCGCCGCCACCTGGTCCCGGATATAGGCAAGCCGGACCGGGTTGAATTTGTGCAGCGGACGGAATTTGCCGTTCGGGTTCCACCATTCCGCGGCAAGCGCGGAAAAGCGTTCCACTTCTCCGGCATCGATTGTCGATCGTCGGGCCTCTGGCATGGGGCGGGTCTCCTCGGACGCTAGGAAGTCGGGTGCCGGGGCAAGAAAGTCAAGGCCGGTTTTTGCGACTGCTGGCTAGTCGACCTATGGCCTCGAGATCACAATCGCCGCATGTTCCATCGCAACACTTGCGGGATCGATGGCCCGCATCGCTTCGCAATCGCCGATCTCGGCCATGATCCGGCCTGCGGCGGCGAGAGCCTGCTCGCGACTTCGCCAGCGCACCACATCGACCCATCCGCCATCGTCCCGCCGCGCCAGGCAGCGGTTTACGAAACCAGGTTGCCGCGCCAGCCAGTCGGCGACCAGGTTGTTGGCGGCGGCAAAGCCCGCTTCCGCTCCAGGTTTGAGGCGAAAGGTGACGATTTCCAGGGCCTCGGTCATCTTGCGTCCAGCACGTCGCGCAATTTCGCCGCCAGCTGCTCGATGGTGAAGGGCTTGGCCAGGAAATGCACGTCATGATCGAGCACGCCATTGTGGACGACGGCGTTCCTGGTGAAGCCGGTGGTGAAGATCACCTTCAGCTTCGGCATGCGCGCCAGCGCCTCCTCGGCGAGCTTGCGGCCATTCATCACCGGCATGACGATATCGGTGAACATGAGCGCCACACCAGGGTTGTCGCTCAGCTTTTCCAGCGCTTCCTGGCCGCTTGCGGCATGAATGACGGTGTAGCCGAGTTCGCGCATGGCATCCGTGGTGGAAGCCCGCACGCGTGGATCGTCCTCCACGACAAGGATGGTTTCGGTGACCGGCACGGCAGGATTTCCGGCTCGTTCCGAAGATATGGCGGCCTCTTCCGGGCCGAAGAAGCGCGGCAGGTAGATCCTGATCGTGGTGCCTTGGCCGGGTTCCGAGTAGATCTTGACGTGTCCGCCGGACTGTTTGACGAAGCCGAACACTTGGCTCAGCCCGAGGCCGGTGCCCTTGTCGACCGGCTTGGTGGTGAAAAATGGCTCGAAAGCCCGCTCCATGACGTCCGCCGGCATGCCGGGGCCGGTGTCGCTGACCGCGATCATCACATACTGGCCGGCTTTGACCTCGGCATGGGTGGCGGCGTAGCCCTCGTCGAGGTGGCTGTTGGCGGTCTCGATGGTCATCTTGCCGTCCTCGCCCATGGCGTCGCGCGCATTGACCGCCAGGTTGAGAATGGCATTTTCGAGCTGGCTCGGATCGGCATGGGTCTTCCACAGGCCGCCAGCCAGCACGGTTTCTATGCGGATGGTTTCGCCGAGCGCCCGCCGAAGCAGGTCCGACATGCCGGTGACCAGACGATTGGCGTCTACAACCTGAGGCGCGAGCGGCTGCTGGCGCGAGAAGGCAAGCAGCCGTGACGTCAAGTTTGCGGCCCGGGTCGCCGCATCGGTCGCCGCTTCGATGAATTTTATGATGTCGTGCTCGCCCCGCGCCAGCTTGCGCTGGGCAAGGTTCATGGCGCTGATGATCACCGCCAGCATGTTGTTGAAATCGTGGGCGATACCGCCGGTCAGCTGGCCCACAGCCTCCATCTTCTGCATCTGGCGGATCTGCGATTCGGCCTTTTCACGCGTCTGGATTTCGTTGCCGAGCTCGATGTTCTTGCGCATCAGCTCTTCCTGGGCGATCGCCACTGCGCGGAACCGGCGGCGCGAAAGGCGAACCGTGTAGGCGCCAAGCAGGAAGATCGCCAGCAGCGCCGCTATCGAGCCGATGCGCAGCCAGTTTTCGACCCGGTCGGTGTGGGCGTCGCGCGCCGCGATGGCTGCGCCGCCAATGCGCCGGATCGTGTCCATGCTGGCCCGGATCTGGTCCATGGCGGCCTTGCCCTGGCCGCTGCGGACCAGTTCCAGAGCTTTTGCCGCATCGCCGCGATCGTAGAGTGCAATCGTCTCAGCCAATTCGGCCTGGTTTTGTGAAAGCGCGTCCTTGACGTGGTTGATCTGCTGTACGAGTTCGTCGTCCGGGGCGGTCATGCCGTCGATGCGGGCAAGCTGGCCCGGAATGGCGTCGACCGCCTGCCGATAAGGCTGGAGGTAGGATTTCTCGCCGGTCAGGAGATAGCCGCGCTGGCTGGTCTCGGCCTCCTGAGCCATCGCAAGCAAACCGGAAAGCAATTCCTGATACTCGACCGCCTCGCGCGCGGCCTCACGATTGGCTCTCTGGGTCTCGACCAGCACGGCGCGTGTGCCGACGATCAACGCCAGCACGGCGAAGCCGATGAACAGCGGCAGCGATTGCCACCGCATGGCGCGTCGAAGGCGAACAATCATTCGATATGCCGGACCAAAAGGAGTTTCCCGCGGGCAGCATTTGGTAAGCGGCGGCGGGGCCGAACGCAATATGCCTCGATCCTGAAGCCGGCATCCGCCGCCAGCCTTGCGAAACCGTGATCATTTGGCTAAGGAGGCGCGCATTCAGCGGCCGGCTTCTGTCGAGCGCTTACTTCCCCTTTCGGTCCTGGGCCGGCTTCAGTCAAAGGCATTTCGCTTCCATGGCGCGCATCGTGATGAAATTCGGCGGAACCTCCGTCGCCGACATCGCCCGCATCCGCAATGTGGCGCGTCACGTCAAACGCGAGGTCGACGCCGGCCATGAGGTCGCTGTCGTGGTTTCGGCGATGGCGGGCAAGACCAATGAACTGGTTGGCTGGACGCGCGAAGCCTCGCCCATGCACGACGCGCGCGAGTATGACGCCGTGGTCGCCTCGGGCGAGCAGGTGACTGCCGGCCTGCTGGCGATCACACTGCAGAATATGGGCGTCCATGCCCGCTCCTGGCAGGGCTGGCAGATCCCGATCAAGACCGACAACGCGCATGGCGCGGCGCGCATCCTCGACATTGACGGCGCGTTCCTGATCAAGCGCTTCGGCGAGGGCCAGGTGGCTGTCGTCGCCGGCTTCCAGGGCATCGGCCCGGACAACCGCATCGCCACGCTCGGCCGCGGCGGCTCCGACACAAGCGCGGTGGCCATTGCCGCGGCGGTCAAGGCCGACCGCTGCGACATCTACACCGATGTCGACGGCGTCTACACCACCGATCCGCGCATCGAGCCGAAGGCGCGGCGGCTCAACAAGATTTCGTTCGAGGAAATGCTCGAAATGGCCTCGCTCGGCGCCAAGGTCTTGCAGGTGCGCTCGGTCGAGCTTGCCATGGTGCACAGGGTGCGTACGTTCGTGCGGTCGTCCTTCGACGATCCCGATGCGCCCGGAATGGGGGATTTGCTCAATCCTCCGGGAACGCTCATTTGCGACGAGGAAGAGATCGTGGAACAGCAGGTCGTCACCGGAATTGCCTACGCCAAGGACGAAGCGCAGATTTCTCTGCGCCGCGTCGGCGACCGCCCGGGCGTTGCCGCCGGCATTTTCGGCCCGCTGGCCGAGGCCAACATCAATGTCGACATGATCGTCCAGAACATCTCAGAGGACGGCAAGTTCACCGACATGACCTTCACCGTGCCCTCCGGCGACGTGGACAAGGCGCTGGCCGTGCTGGAGCGTCTGAAGGCTTCGATCGGCTATGACGTGGTGCAGTCGGAAGCCGGCATGTCGAAGGTTTCGGTCATCGGCATCGGCATGCGCAGCCATGCCGGTGTGGCCGCCACCGCTTTCAAGGCGCTGGCCGACAAGGCGATCAACATCCGCGCCATCACCACCTCCGAGATCAAGATTTCGATACTGATCGACGGTCCCTACACGGAACTCGCGGTTCGCACTTTGCATTCCGTGTACGGTCTGGATAAGCAGTAGCGAGAGCGATTTGAGTTGTTGCGTGTGCGCCGGTGGCAGTGGAAACTGCGGCGGGCAAAATGCCCATTGGAGAAGAAGCCGCGATGCGTGATACGGCCAGTGGCCCGCGCGTTCTGCTGAAACGGCTGCGCGAGCTCATGCAGGAGCCGCTGGAGCCGCAGGAGCGGCTCGACCGGATCGTGCGCGACATCGCCTCCAACATGGTCGCCGAGGTCTGCTCGCTCTATGTGCTGCGCGCCGATTCGGTGCTCGAACTCTATGCCACCGAAGGTCTGAACCCGAACGCCGTCCATTTGGCGCAGCTGCGGCTGGGGCAGGGCCTCGTCGGCACCATTGCCGCCAGCGCGCGGCCGCTCAACCTCTCCAATGCGCAGGAACATCCGGCCTTCGCCTACCTGCCGGAGACCGGCGAAGAGATCTACAATTCCTTCCTCGGCGTGCCGGTACTAAGGGCAGGGCGCACGCTCGGCGTGCTGGTGGTGCAGAACAAGACCATGCGCCACTACCGCGACGACGAGGTCGAGGCGCTGGAAACGACCGCCATGGTGATCGCCGAGATGATCGCCACCGGCGATCTCGCGCGCCTGACCCGGCCCGGCCTCGAACTCGACCTGCGCCGTCCCGTCAGCTTTACCGGCCTGTCCTTCAACGAGGGTGTCGGCCTCGGCCATGTCGTGCTGCATGAGCCACGCATCGTCGTCACCAATCTGTTCAACGAGGACAGTGAGGAAGAGGTGCGCCGGCTGGAGACGTCGCTCGGTTCGCTCAGGCTTTCCATCGACGACATGCTGGAGCGGCGCGATGTCGCCTTCGAGGGAGAACATCGCGAGGTGCTCGAGGCGTATCGCATGTTTGCCAACGACCGCGGCTGGGTGCGCCGGCTGGAAGAGGCGATCCGCAACGGCCTGACGGCGGAAGCGGCGGTGGAAAAGGTGCAGAGCGACATGCGCGCCCGCATGCTGCACATGACCGATCCTTATTTGCGCGAGAGGATGAGCGACTTCGACGATCTCGCCAACCGGCTGCTGCGCCAGCTGATGGGGCGCGGGCCTGACGACGTCGCGGCGTCACTGCCGAAGGATGCCATCCTGGTCGCGCGCTCGATGGGCGCGGCCGAACTGCTTGATTATCCCAGGGACAAGCTGCGCGGCGTGGTGCTGGAAGACGGCGCTGCCACCAGCCATGTCGTCATCGTAGCGCGCGCCATGGGCATTCCGGTCGCCGGCCAGATGAAGGGCGCCGTTTCCATGGCGGAAAACGGCGATGCCATCATCGTCGACGGCGAGGAAGGCACCATCCATCTGCGGCCGCAGCCCGACCTCGAAGCTGCCTATGCCGAAAAAGTGCGCTTCCGGGCGCGCCGGCAGGAAGTCTACCGGGAACTGCGCAAGAAGCCGTCGGTGACCAAGGACGGCGTCCAGGTCGACCTGCTGATGAATGCGGGCCTGGCCGTCGACCTGCCGCAGCTGGCCGAGGCGGGTGCGGCCGGCATCGGCCTGTTCCGCACCGAATTGCAGTTCATGGTCGCCTCGACCTTCCCGCGCGCCGAGGCGCAGGAGCGGCTCTACCGCGACGTGCTGGACGCGGCGCGTGGCAGGCCGGTCACCTTCCGCACCATCGACATCGGCGGCGACAAGGTGCTGCCCTACTTCAAGGGCGCTGTCCAGGAAGAAAACCCTGCGCTCGGCTGGCGCGCGATCCGGCTGACGCTCGACCGGCCGGGTCTGCTCAGGACCCAGATCCGCGCTCTGCTGAAGGCCTGCGGCGGGCGCGAACTGAAGCTGATGCTGCCGATGGTGACCGAGCTCGGCGAAATCGCCCAGGCGCGCGAGATCATCGACCGCGAAGTGCGGCATCTCTCCCGCTTTGCCCACCATCTGCCGACCAGCCTCAAGGTGGGCGCCATGCTGGAAGTGCCGTCGCTGCTGTTCCAGCTCGACGAGTTGATGAAGGCGGTCGATTTCGTCTCGGTCGGCTCCAACGACCTGTTCCAGTTCGTCATGGCGGTCGATCGGGGGAACACGCAGCTCTCCGACCGCTTCGACACGCTGTCGACGCCGTTCCTGCGGGTTCTGAAGCAGATCGCCGACGCCGGGGTTCGCAACCACACGCCGGTGACGCTGTGCGGCGAGCTTGCCGGAAAACCCATTTCCGCCATGGCGCTGATCGGCCTCGGCTACCGCTCGATCTCGATGTCTCCAGCCTCGATCGGCCCGGTAAAGGCGATGCTGACCGAACTGCCATTGGAGGAATTGGAGGCTTTCTTTGCCGACAATCTGATGGCGCCGGCTCAAGGGCTGCCGATGCGGGCGCTGCTGCAGGCCTTTGCCGACGACCGCTCCATCCCGCTATAGCATTAGCCATGGTCAATCTTCCCCGCGAGCGTATGGATCAGGTCGTCAAGCGCTTCGAGATGCTCGAAGCGCAGATGTCGGCCGGCCCGGCGGCCGATGCCTATGTGAAGATGGCCTCCGAATATGCCGAGTTGCAGGACATGGTGGCCAAGGTCAGGGAACTGCGCTCAGTCGAGCGCGAGCAAGCCGACCTCGAGGCGATGCTTGCCGACAAGGGCACCGATGCCGAGATGCGGGCCCTGGCGGAGGCAGATCTGCCCGGCGTCGAAGAGCGTATCGAACAGCTGCAAAAGGACATCCAGATCCTGCTGTTGCCCAAGGATGCGGCCGACGACAAGAACGCCATCCTTGAAATCCGCGCCGGCACCGGCGGCGACGAGGCGGCATTGTTCGCCGGCGACCTTTTTCGCATGTATGAGCGCTATGCCGCCGAACGCGGCTGGCGCTTCGAGACGGTGTCGGCCAGCGACGGCGATGCCGGCGGCTTCAAGGAAATCATCGCCACCATTTCCGGTAGGGGCGTCTTTGCCCATCTGAAATTCGAATCCGGCGTGCACCGCGTGCAGCGCGTGCCGGCGACCGAGGCCAGCGGGCGCATCCACACTTCGGCGGCGACGGTTGCCGTACTGCCGGAGGCCGAAGAGGTCGACATCGACATCCGCGCCGAAGACATCCGTATCGACACGATGCGCGCCTCGGGTTCGGGCGGCCAGCACGTCAACACCACCGATTCTGCGGTGCGCATCACCCATTTGCCGACCGGCATCATGGTGGTGCAGGCGGAGAAGTCGCAGCATCAGAACCGGGCGAAAGCCATGCAGATTCTGCGTGCGCGGCTTTACGACCTCGAGCGCAGCAAGGCGGACGAGGAGCGCTCGGAGTCACGCAAATCGCAGGTTGGTTCGGGCGACCGTTCGGAGCGCATCCGCACCTACAACTTCCCGCAGGGCCGCCTTACCGACCATCGTATCAACCTGACGCTCTACAAGCTCGACCGGGTGATGATGGGCGAGCTCGATGAGGTCATCAATGCGCTGATCGCCGACCATCAGTCGAAGCTGCTCGCCGATATTGGCCTCGATGGCTGACATGTTGCCCGGCGCGCTCGGGCCGTTGTTGCGGGTGGCGCGGGAGCGGCTTGCCGCGGCCGGCCTTTCCGACCCGGCGCTGGATGCCAGGCTTATCGTCGAGCATTTTTCCCGCACGGACCGTACGCAGGCGATCGCCGACCCGCAACGGACGGTCGATGCGGGTGCGGTTGCCGCAATCGGCGCTGCTCTGCAGCGCCGCATGGCCGGCGAACCGGTTCACCGCATCCTCGGGTTTCGCGAGTTTTACGGCCTGCGGCTGTCGCTGTCGCCGGAAACGCTGGAGCCGCGGCCGGACACCGAAACGCTGGTCGAGGCGATCCTGCCTTTTGCCGGCGCGACGGCCGAAAGGCTGGGGGAATGCCGTATCCTCGATCTCGGCACCGGTACCGGCGCGATTGCGCTGGCGCTGCTCAGCGCGGTTCCGGCCGCGACCGCCACCGGGGTCGATATTTCACAAGACGCGCTGGCAACCGCGATACGCAATGCCGAGCAACTCGGACTCGCCGGCCGGTTCGTGGGGCTGCAGTCTGACTGGTTCGAAAAAGTTTCGGGCCGATACCATGTAATTGCCGCAAACCCTCCCTATATATCGTCTGGAGACATTGGAAATCTGCAGGACGAGGTCCGCGATTTCGATCCGCACAGAGCCCTTGATGGCGGTGTGGACGGTCTTGGCCCCTACAGGATCATCGCCGCCGAGGCGGCAAAGTTTCTGGAAGCAGAAGGCAAGATAGCGGTCGAGATCGGCCACACGCAGCGCAATGAGGTCAAAGACATATTCGCGGCAGCCGGCTACAGGCTGGCCGGGGCATTTGTCGATCTTGGCGGAAACGACAGGGTTCTTATGTTTGAACAGGGAAAGCCTTGACGCAGTGCAAAATAGCGCTTGGCAATGCCGGGGAATGCGGCTAGGGTCCGCCCTAACCGGATGAGACGAAGCAGGCAGTGCTCTTAGCGATTCGGTTTTCCTTGGAAATAGCTGCCTTCTTGCGCAAACGACGCCCAAGCTTCGTGCGGGAATCGTCCGGCAAGTGATGTAACCGGAACAGGATGACACGTGGCGCCAACGCAATTGATGCGGGCGAACGCCGGTGAAGAAACGAAACGGCTGGCTGCATGAGCGCCTCCGTTCGCGAAACGTTTTTCGAAAATTTCAAAATGAAGAGAGTCTTATGAGGCCACAACAGCAGAACAGGCGCATGCGCGGTCGCAACAACAATGGTGGCGGCGGTGGCAACAACAATAACAACAACAACAACCGCAAGGGCCCAAATCCCCTGACGCGGAACTACGAGAGCAACGGCCCGGACGTGAAAATCCGTGGATCGGCTCAGCAGATCGCCGAAAAATACGCCACTCTGGCCCGTGATGCGCAGAGCTCCGGCGACCGGGTTATGGCGGAAAATTACCTCCAGCACGCCGAGCACTACAACCGCATCATTGCCGCCGCACAGGCGCAGATGCCGATCCAGAATGCCCCGCAGAACCGCGACGAATTCGACGACGATGAAGATCGCGACGATTTTGACAATGCCGGCAGCGGCAATGGCGGCGAGACGCAAGCGCCGATGGCCAACCACGGCAACGGTCCGCAACCGACGATTGAGGGCACGCCGGCCGAACTCGCATACGGCCAGGAAAACGGCCGCGAGAACAACAGTGGCCGTGACAATAATGGCCGCAACAATAACGGCCGCGACAACAATGGCCGCAACCGTGACCGCCGCCCCAATGGCGGCTATGGCCAGAACGACCAGCGTGGCGACTTTGCCCAGCGTGGCGAGCAGAACGGCCAGCGCGGCGACCAGCAGCGCTTCACCGAAACCCCGGCACAGGCGGAAACCGTTTCCGCGGTTGAGCCCGAAGCCGAGAGCGGTTTCTCCGAGTCGGCGCCGCTGTACGAAAACCTGTCGCCAGCGGCTCTTGCCGCCCGGGCCGAACTCAATGAGGCAGCCGCCGAGAGCGGCGCTGCCCGTCGCCCGCGGCGTCCGCGCCGCCCGCGCAACAATGCCGATCAGGTCGGTGACGAACAGTCTGGTGGTGGCCAGGTGGTGGATGGCGCTGGCGAGACCGCTGCCGCTGTTGACGTGGTTGATGCGGCGCCGGCCGAAAGCCCTGCCGGCGACCCGTTCGCCGTCGACGCCAACAACTGACCCACAAGACATAAGTCGATGAAACGGCGGAGAGAAATCTCCGCCGTTTTCGTTTGCTCGGCCATGCAATATCATCAGCCGGACGTCTTGAGCGGCAATGGCTTGCGCCCCATATCTGGCGTGAACTGGACCCGGCTCGGATGAGCGGGTCCGTCACCGCAATCTGATCCGGTGCCGCAAAGCGGGCCGGTGATGGAAGGAGACAGATATGAACCTCGAGAAATACTCCGAGCGCGTCCGCGGATTCATTCAGTCCGCCCAGACCATGGCGCTCTCGCGCAATCACCAGCAATTCACTCCCGAACATATGCTGAAGGTCCTCGTCGATGACGATGAGGGGCTGGCCGCCTCGCTGATAGAGCGCGCCGGCGGCAACGTGCGCGACGTCAAGCTCGGCGTCGAGACCGCCCTTGAGGCCATGCCCAAGGTGGAAGGCGGCAACGGCCAGCTTTATCTGGCGCAGCCGCTGGCCAAGGTGTTTTCGACCGCCGAGGAATTGGCCAAGAAAGCCGGCGACAGTTTTGTCACGGTCGAGCGACTGCTGCAGGCGTTGGCGATGGAGAAGTCGGCCAAGACGGCCGATATCCTGTCCAAGGCCGGCGTCACAGCGCAGGCGCTGAACCAGGTGATCAACGACGTCCGCAAGGGCCGTACCGCCGATTCGGCGAGCGCCGAGCAGGGCTATGACGCGCTGAAGAAATACGCGCGCGACCTCACCGCCGATGCCCGCGCCGGCAAGCTCGACCCTGTGATTGGCCGTGACGACGAGATCCGCCGCACCATCCAGGTGCTGTCGCGGCGTACCAAGAACAACCCGGTGCTGATCGGCGAGCCGGGCGTCGGCAAGACGGCGATCGCCGAAGGCCTGGCGCTGCGCATCGTCAATGGCGACGTGCCGGAATCGCTGAAGGACAAGCAGTTGATGGCGCTCGACATGGGCGCGCTGATTGCCGGCGCCAAATATCGCGGCGAGTTCGAGGAGCGGCTGAAGGCCGTGCTTAACGAAGTCACCTCGGCGGCCGGCGGCATCATCCTGTTCATCGACGAGATGCACACGCTGGTCGGCGCCGGCAAGGCCGATGGCGCCATGGACGCTTCGAACCTGTTGAAGCCGGCGCTGGCGCGCGGCGAACTGCACTGCGTCGGCGCAACCACGCTCGATGAGTACAGGAAGCATGTCGAGAAGGACGCGGCCCTTGCCCGCCGGTTCCAGCCGGTCTTCGTCAACGAGCCGTCGGTGGAAGATACTGTGTCGATCCTGCGTGGCCTCAAGGAGAAGTACGAGCAGCACCACAAGGTGCGCATCTCGGATTCGGCGCTGGTCGCGGCGGCGACCTTGTCAAACCGCTACATCGCCGACCGTTTCCTGCCGGACAAGGCGATCGACCTTGTCGACGAAGCCGCGTCGCGGCTGAGGATGCAGGTCGATTCCAAGCCCGAGGCGCTGGACGAGATCGATCGCCGCATCATGCAGCTCAAGATCGAGCGCGAGGCACTGAAGGTCGAGAAGGACGAGGCGTCAAAGGACCGGCTCGCGCGTCTCGAAAAGGAACTCGTCGGCCTTGAGGAGGAATCGACCGAGATCACCGCCAAATGGCAGTCGGAGAAGCAGAAGCTTGGCCTCGCCGCTGACCTCAAGAAGCAGCTCGACGCGGCCCGCAACGACCTCGCCATTGCCCAGCGCAAGGGTGAATTCCAGCGCGCCGGCGAGCTTGCCTATGGCAAGATCCCGGAACTGGAAAAGAAGCTGAAGGAAGCCGAAGCCCAGGACGGCAAGGCCGGGATGGTCGAAGAGGTGGTCACGCCCGACCACGTCGCCCATATCGTGTCGCGTTGGACCGGCATTCCGGTCGACAAGATGCTGCAGGGCGAGCGCGACAAGCTGCTGCGCATGGAAGACGAGATCGGCAAGCGAGTCGTCGGCCAGGGCGAAGCGGTACAGGCGGTGTCCAAGGCCGTGCGTCGTGCCCGGGCCGGGCTGCAGGATCCGAACCGGCCGATCGGCTCGTTCATGTTCCTCGGACCGACCGGCGTCGGCAAGACCGAACTGACCAAGGCGCTGGCCAATTTCCTGTTCGACGACGAGAGCGCCATGGTGCGCATCGACATGTCGGAATACATGGAGAAACACTCGGTCGCCCGGCTGATCGGAGCGCCTCCCGGCTATGTCGGCTATGAGGAAGGCGGCGCGCTGACCGAAGCGGTGCGGCGCCGGCCCTATCAGGTCGTGCTGTTCGACGAGATCGAGAAGGCGCATCCGGATGTCTTCAACGTGCTGTTGCAGGTGCTCGACGACGGGCGGCTGACCGACGGGCAGGGCCGCACGGTCGACTTCCGCAACACGCTGATCGTCATGACGTCGAACCTCGGCGCCGAATATCTGGTCAATCTCGGCGAAGAGCAGGACGTCGATGCCGTGCGCGACGAGGTTATGAGCGTGGTGAGAGCCTCGTTCAGGCCGGAGTTCCTCAACCGCGTCGACGAGGTGATCCTGTTCCACCGGCTGCGCCGGCAGGATATGGGCCGCATCGTCGAGATCCAGCTCAAGCGGCTGGAAAGCCTGCTCGTCGACCGCAAGATCACACTGTCGCTCGACCAGGAATCGATCGACTGGCTGGCGGCGAAGGGCTACGACCCGGCCTATGGCGCGCGGCCGCTGAAGCGGGTGATGCAGAAGGACCTGCAAGATCCGCTGGCGGAAAAAATCCTGCTTGGCGAGATCCTCGACGGCTCGACCGTCAAGGTCACCGCCGGCTCCGACCGGTTGAATTTCCGGTCCAGGCCCACTGTGGTGCCGACCGACGCGGCAGCCTGATCCAACGCCGCGCGTCCGACCGGACGCGCGGCATTTTCTTGTGAAACAACAATCCTTTGACGGGGGTGCAGATGACGCTGGACGACTACAACAGCTTCTGCGCCTCGCTGCCGCAGACGACGCACGTCGTGCAGTGGGGCGGTGCCGATGTCTGGAAAGTCGGTGGCAAGGTCTTCACCATCGCCGGCCATGACCGGGAGGGTGGCGTCTTCGTCACCTTCAAATGCTCTGAAATGGCTTATGACGTGCTGAAGGATCAGCCCGGCTGCCGGCCTGCGCCCTATCTCGCCTCGCGCGGCATGAAATGGATCCAGCGTCAGACAAGCCAGAGCATGGATGATGATGCGCTGAAGGACTATCTCGGCGAAAGCCACCGCCTCGTCGTCCTCAAGCTGACGAAGCAGACGCGCAAGGAATTGGGCCTGTAGCAACCAGTAATCCGCCATCTTCATGCCCGGTTCATGTTGGAAAGCTTATGTTGTGGTTTGCTGGCGAAGGGGTTTGCCTGCAGGCTTTTGACGATCAGGGCGTTCCTTGCGCATCCAAACGGTGGCGAGAACGTTCTGGTGGGAACACTGCCGGGCGGCGGCAATTACGCATGACCCCGAAAATCGAAATTCGATTTTCGGAAAGGATCATGCGCAGACATGAAGTGTTACAGCGTCCTTTGCGCGTCCAAACGGACGCGCGGCGCTGTAAGTACCGGAGAGTTTGACCACCATGTTCCGCACGATCCTTGCCTTTTCGGTGCTCGCCGCCGGGCCGCTCACGTCCAGCGCCATGGCATCGCCGACTTTGGACAACGCACTGCCGGCCGTCCGCGCCGCCGATAGCGGCGGCATTGTGCTTGCCCAGGACGGCAATCTCGACATCTATTACGACGCCAGGGGCAACCGCGTCATCGTCGATGCCGAGACCGGCAAGGTCATCGCCATCCAGCCGCCGCAGACCAGGCTCGACCGCCGCGCGCTGCGCCGGGAAATGCGGGCACGTGAGCTTGGACGCGCACCGGTCGAAGACGACGACCGCTACTATCTCGACGATCCCGAAGACATGGCGCGTTTCCGCCGCAGGCAACTGGACGATCAGGGACGAATCCCCGGCCCGCCGATTGATGAATACGATCCTGAAAGCGACAGATTCCTGGGGGCCGCTCCGCAGGATGATGCCAATGACAGAGACACCTATCCGGAAGCGCCGAAATCCGCTGAACCGCGGCCCGTCAAGCGCCAGCCGCTGAACGAAGCCTCTATCGATCCCGCCGAACCGGCGGCGCCCGCCGGCCAGGCCGCGCTGCCGCCGAAAGCCGGTGGCAAGACCGTGGTCGATCCCTCGCTTTCACTCGGCGCACGCCAGGATGTAGCCGCCTTGCAGGTGCTGCTCGACCGCGCCGGCGCTTCACCCGGCGTCGTCGACGGGCGCTTCGGCTCCAATGTCGACAAGGCGCTTGCCGCCTACAACCAGATCACCGGCAGCAATCTGCGCTCGACCGACGCCGTCGGCATCCAGGCTGCGCTGGCGCAAACCGGTGGCGATGCTTTCGCCAATTATACGATCACGCCCGAAGACGCGGCCGGCCCTTACGTCGCCTCGATACCGGAAGATTACAGCCAGAAGGCACAGCTCGACCGCATGGCTTACACCTCCGTCACCGAAGCCTTGGCCGAACGCTTCCACATGGACGAGAACTACCTGAAGGGGCTCAATCCCGAGGCCGACTTCAGCCGTCCCGGCACCATCATCAAGGTCGCCAATTTCGGCAGGCTGGTGGCGACGCCGGTTGCCCGCATCGTCGCCGACAAGGACAAGAAGCAGGTGTTCGCCTATGACGCCGGTGGCAAGCTGGTCGCGGCCTATCCGGCCACCATTGGTTCAGCCGACACGCCCTCGCCGACCGGCACTCATACGGTGTCGCGCGTCGCGCTCGATCCGAACTACACCTACAACCCCAGCATCAATTTCAAGCAGGGCCAGAACGACAAGATCCTGACCATCCCGCCGGGTCCGAACGGCCCGGTCGGCTCGGTGTGGATCGCGCTGGACAAGCCGACCTATGGCATTCACGGCACGCCCGATCCCTCCAAGATCGGTAAGACCGAAAGCCATGGCTGCGTGCGCCTGACCAACTGGGATGCGCGTGAACTGGCCAAGCTGGTGTCGCCGGGAGTCACGGTCGAGTTCGTCGGCGGTCCCTCGGCCGATGATGTTGCGGAGCAAGTGAGCGCTCCAGCGCAGTGATGTCGGCCTGTCCATAAGGCAGGCCGACATCTAAGCTGGATTCATGAGCGCAGGGCGCTGGCTGGTTGTTGCCGGCCCGCAACAAGTCTAAGCAGGCGCTGATGAAGTCTCCGAGCGAAGCCGCAGCCGTTCCCCTGACCAGGTCGCTTTCCAACGGTACATTTTGCCCGCAGTCGCAGCGCAAGTTCGTGCTGGTTGCGGCGATCCTTGCGTCAGCGCTCGGCTTCATCGACGGGTCGATCCTGGCCATTGCCATGCCGGCAATGCGCGTCGACCTCGGCGCCAGCCTGGCCGAGGTCCAGTGGATTTCCAACGCCTATGCGCTGACGCTGTCGGCACTGATTCTGGCCGGCGGCGCCGCCGGCGACCGGTTTGGCCTCAGGCGCGCCTTCGTTGCCGGCATTGCGTTGTTCATCGTCGCTTCGCTGGCCTGCGCGGTGGCGCCGAATGCGCTGGTGCTCATCGCCTTTCGCGCCATTCAGGGCCTTGGTGCGGCGATCATGGTGCCGGGCAGCCTCGCCATCATCGCCAAGGGCTATCCGAAGAAGGAGCGCGGCCGGGCGATCGGCATCTGGGCCGCCGCCTCGGCGCTGACGACGGCGCTCGGTCCAGTGCTCGGTGGCTTCGTCCTGTCGGCCTTTGGCGGCGGTATCTGGCGGGCGATCTTCGCCGTCAACCTGCCGCTCGGGCTGATCTCGATCTATCTCCTGCTGGCCAAGATTCCCGCCGACGCGCCGACGGAGAAGCGAAGCCTCGATCTCGGCGGCGCCGCTCTCGCCACGCTTGCCTTCGGGGCGCTTGCCTACGGACTGACCTCGATGAGCGCCGAAGGCAGCGGGCTGATGTCGGGGCCGAGCATCGCCGCAGGCGCCGTGCTGCTTATCATCTTCATCGTCTTCGAGCTTCGGCAGCGCGAGCCGATGATCGATCTCAAGCTGTTTCGGATCGGCGCCTTCGCCGGCGCCAACCTCGCCACCTTCTTCCTGTATTTCGCCCTGTCGGCCAATCTGTTCTACCTGCCGATGCTGTTGATCGCCGGATGGGGGCTGAGCACCAAAGAGGTCGGTTTCATCTTCCTGCCGCTGTCGGCGTCGATCGCGCTGCTGTCGGGTCTCGTCGGCCGGTGGTCGGATCGCATCGGTCCGCGTTTTCCGATCGCCAGCGGCTGCCTGGTGGTCGCCATCGCCTTTGCCGGTCTGGCTTTGCTCACTCATGCCGGCATGCACAATTTCTGGACCGGTATCTTTCCGCTGATGGCGGTGATGGGGCTCGGCATGGCGCTGGTGGTGTCGCCGCTGTCGACGGCGGTCATGACCGCGGTCGAGGACAAGGATACCGGCGCCGCTTCCGGCATCAACAATGCGGTTTCGCGCATTGGCGGGCTGATTGCTGTGGCGGCGATGGGCTCGCTCGCGGCCTGGGTCTATTCGACGATGCTCGATACCGGCGTCAGGCCGGGCATTCCGGGATTCGGCGAACCGGCATTGGCCGGCCTGGCGCCAGACCTTGATGTAACACGGCGCGCCGCCAGCGATTCGGCGTTCGCGGCCGTGTCGACAGTGACGGCCGTGCTTTGCCTGCTTGCCGCTGTTATCTCCTGGGCCACCGTTTCGGGGCAAAAGCTGCCTTGGTCACGAGCCGAAGAGAAGCAGTCGACCTGATTCGGAGCCGACCCGATTCGGAATGCTCTGATGGGGCGATTATGATTCGCCGGCGTCGAGTGTGACGGCTTAAAAGCGCGTCGCGCTGAAACGGATTCATACGACGCGCTTTAAGTGTTTGTTTTGACGCATGTCCTTGTCCCAGAACCGCGGCACACTTCTTGGCGACATGCATTAGCCTTCGATCTTGGCGCTCGCGACCTTCAGCGGATTGCTGTCTTCCTGCTTGAGCAGTTCATCGATGCGCTCGCGCTCGCGCTTGAAAGCGACCAGGTCGTCGCCCTTCAGCACCTTGCCGACCGGCAGGCGCACGCGCATCGGGTCGACCTTGGTGCCGTTGACGATCAGCTCGTAGTGAAGATGCGGACCAGTGGAGAGGCCGGTCTGACCGAGGAAGCCGATGGTCTGGCCCTGGCGGACATGAACGCCCGGTTCGATGCCTTTGGCAAAGGCGCTCTGGTGATTGTAGGAGGTCTCGTAGCCATTGGCATGGCGGATGATGATCTGTTTGCCGTAGCCGCCGGCCCAGCCGGCCTTTTCGATGGTGCCGTTGCCGGC
>NZ_JAMYQI010000008.1:185000-187500 GCF_040320805.1 Mesorhizobium sp. M0615
ATCTGCTGCTGTGGTTTCCAAGTATCGATAATAGGTAACTTATCCTGAATACATAGGGATAAAGTGGCGAACGCGGGGAACTGAAACATCTAAGTACCCGTAGGAAAGGACATCAACCGAGACTCCGGAAGTAGTGGCGAGCGAACCCGGACCAGGCCAGTGGCGATTGAGAGACAAGCGGAACCTTCTGGAAAGTAGGGCCATAGTGGGTGACAGCCCCGTACGCGTAATGCAATCAATCGTCCTCGAGTAAGGCGGGACACGTGAAATCCTGTCTGAAATTGGGAGGACCACCTTCCAAGCCTAAGTACTCGTGCATGACCGATAGCGAACTAGTACCGTGAGGGAAAGGTGAAAAGCACCCCGACAAGGGGAGTGAAAGAGTACCTGAAACCGATTGCCTACAAACAGTGGGAGCCCGTAAGGGTCACCACGTACCTTTTGTATAATGGGTCAGCGACTTAGTGTGACGAGCAAGCTTAAACCGCTAGGTGTAGGCGCAGCGAAAGCGAGTCTGAACAGGGCGTTCAGTTCGTCGCATTAGACCCGAAACCGAGTGATCTAGCCATGAGCAGGTTGAAGGTAAGGTAACACTTACTGGAGGACCGAACCCATAACTGTTGCAATAGTTCGGGATGACTTGTGGCTAGGGGTGAAAGGCCAATCAAACTCGGAAATAGCTGGTTCTCCGCGAAATCTATTTAGGTAGAGCGTCGACCGAATACCCCAGGGGGTAGAGCACTGGATGGGCTAGGGGTCCTCACCGGATTACCAAACCTAACCAAACTCCGAATACCTGGGAGTACTAGTCGGCAGACACACGGCGGGTGCTAACGTCCGTCGTGAAAAGGGAAACAACCCTGACCTACAGCTAAGGTCCCCAAGTTATGGCTAAGTGGGAAAGGATGTGAGGATCCCAAAACAACCAGGATGTTGGCTTAGAAGCAGCCATCATTTAAAGAAAGCGTAACAGCTCACTGGTCTAAATAAGGGTCTTTGCGCCGAAAATGTAACGGGGCTAAAGCCATACACCGAAGCTTAGGGTTTGGTCCGCAAGGGCCAAGCGGTAGCGGAGCGTTCTGTAAGCTGACGAAGCCGTACCCGTGAGGGGTGGTGGAGGTATCAGAAGTGCGAATGCTGACATGAGTAACGTAAGGGGAGTGAGAGACTCCCCCGCCGAAAGACCAAGGGTTCCTGCTTAAAGCTAATCTGAGCAGGGTTAGCCGGCCCCTAAGACGAGGCGGAAACGCGTAGTCGATGGGAACCACGTTAATATTCGTGGGCTTGGAGGTAGTGACGGATCGCACAAGTTGTCCAATCTTATCGGATTGAACGGGCAGCGGAGCGGTTCCAGGAAATAGCTCCTCCTTATAAACCGTACCCGAAACCGACACTGGTGGTCAGGTAGAGTATACCAAGGCGCTTGAGAGAACTATGCTGAAGGAACTCGGCAAATTGCACGCGTAACTTCGGAAGAAGCGTGACCCTTTTCTACGCAAGTAGAGGAGGGTGGCACAGACCAGGGGGTAGCGACTGTTTATCAAAAACACAGGGCTCTGCGAAGTCGCAAGACGACGTATAGGGTCTGACGCCTGCCCGGTGCTGGAAGGTTAAGAGGAGGGGTGCAAGCTCTGAATCGAAGCCCCAGTAAACGGCGGCCGTAACTATAACGGTCCTAAGGTAGCGAAATTCCTTGTCGGGTAAGTTCCGACCTGCACGAATGGCGTAACGACTTCCCCGCTGTCTCCAGCATAGACTCAGTGAAATTGAATTCCCCGTGAAGATGCGGGGTTCCTGCGGTTAGACGGAAAGACCCCGTGCACCTTTACTATAGCTTTACATTGGCATTCGTAGTGGCATGTGTAGGATAGGTGGTAGGCTTTGAAACCTGGGCGCCAGCTCAGGTGGAGCCACCCTTGAAATACCACCCTTATTACTATGGATGTCTAACCGCGGCCCGTTATCCGGGTCCGGGACAATGTATGGTGGGTAGTTTGACTGGGGCGGTCGCCTCCTAAAGAGTAACGGAGGCGCGCGATGGTGGGCTCAGAACGGTCGGAAATCGTTCGCTGAGTGCAATGGCATAAGCCTGCCTGACTGCGAGACTGACAAGTCGAGCAGAGACGAAAGTCGGTCATAGTGATCCGGTGGTCCCGCGTGGAAGGGCCATCGCTCAACGGATAAAAGGTACGCCGGGGATAACAGGCTGATGACCCCCAAGAGTCCATATCGACGGGGTTGTTTGGCACCTCGATGTCGACTCATCGCATCCTGGGGCTGGAGCAGGTCCCAAGGGTATGGCTGTTCGCCATTTAAAGCGGTACGTGAGTTGGGTTCAGAACGTCGTGAGACAGTTCGGTCCCTATCTGCCGTGGGTGTAGGAATATTGAAAGGATCTGTCCCTAGTACGAGAGGACCGGGATGGACGGATCTCTGGTGGACCTGTTGTGGCGCCAGCCGCATAGCAGGGTAGCTATATCCGGACGGGATAACCGCTGAA